>NZ_JAYSGF010000004.1:130278-179482 GCF_041912965.1 Chromobacterium sp.
AAGCGTCGGCCTTGGCGGCTTGAGCTTTTTGAGCGGAAGCTTCTTTCTTAGCTACTTTTTTCTCGGCTTTTTTAGCCTTGTGGATAGCAACCGGGGCGGAAGCAGCAGCTTTTTCAGCGGCGAAGCCGTTAACGGACACCAGGCTGAAAGCAGCGGTCAGAGCAAGCAGAGCCAGCTTTTTCATTTATGAAACTCCTAAGTTTCTTGGATTGGTATGAAAGTGGACACATAGTCCTTTTCAGGCCGAAATGCTAACCATGACAAGGGGCTGAGTCTATGCTCTCTGTGTATCCCAATGTTACGGAATGTACATGAGCGGTGATGACGGGTTTCAGATCGGCCAGCGGAACAGGAAGCGAGCGCCGCCCAGCGGCGAGCTTTCCACTTTGACTTCGCCGCGGTGGGCGCGGGCGATGCCGGCGACGATGGCCAGGCCCAGTCCATGGCCGCCGGTCTTGCGGCCGCGGCTTTCGTCCAGCCGCACAAAGGCGTCGAACACCCGGCCGCGGTCCTGCTCGGGAATGCCGGGGCCGTCGTCGTCCACCATGATGATGCAGTGGCGCTGCTCGACGATGATGCTGGTTTGCACCAGCTGCTTGGCGTGGCGGCGGGCATTGGATAGGAAGTTGTCCAGCACCCGGGTCAGCAGATGTTCGTCGGCGGTGATGGCCAGGCTGGCGCCGGCCGGTTCCAGCCATTGCAGATCCTGCGCCAGCGCCGCTTGTCCGGCGATGCGGTCCTTGGCCCAGGGAATGGCGTCGAAGCTGCTCAGTTGCAACGGCGCCTCCGGGCGGTCCAGCCGCGCGTGCAGCAGCAGTTCTTCCACCAGTTTGTCGATGGCGGACAGATCGCGTTCTATCGCCAGCCGTTCCGGGCTGCTGTCGTCGCCCTCCAGCAGCGCCATCCGGTAGCGCAGCCGCGCCAGCGGCGTGCGCAGCTCATGGGCCACGGCATTGGTCAGCGTTTTCTTGCTATTGATCAGCGCGGCGATATTGTCGGCCATGTGGTTGAAGGCGACGCCCAACTGGCTGACGCCGGAGCGCGGCGGCAGGTCGACGCGGGCGGACAGATTGCCGTTGGCCAGTTTGCCGGCGGTTTGTTCCAGCGCCACCAGGTCGCGCCAGTGCGGACGCATCCACAGGAATACCGGTATCGCCAGCGACAGGCCGATGAAGCCCAGCAGCGCGTAGTCGAACCACTTGAGCTGGTGCAGGAAGAACAGATAGCGCAGCGGGCCGGCCACCAAGAGATAGTTGCTGTCCTCCAGTTTTTGCAGGAACACGTATTTGTCTTCCAGCATCACGATCTCGCCGCGGTCCAGCGCCTGCTTGGATTCGTCGTCCAGCAGATAGCTGCTCATCTTCTCCACTTTGACGCGGAAGGTGAAGCCGTGGTCGGAGTTGGCCAGCGTTTCGCTCCAGCGGTCTTCCGGCACGCCGCGCAGATCGGCCTCGATCAGCGATAGCGTGGTGCGCAGCAGGTCGGACAGATAGCGCTCGCCCACGTCGTCCACCGCCTGTTTGTAGACCGCGCCCACCAAGACCACCGCCACCAGGAAACAGGTCATCAATAGCAGGTAGAACTGGATGAACAATCGGCGCATGCGCGCTTACTCCCAGCCGGACAGGGAGAACAGATAACCGCGGTTGCGCACCGTCTTGATGCGGAACGGTTCGCTGGGGTTGTCGCCCAGTTTCTTGCGCAGTCGCGAAATCGCCACGTCTATGCTGCGGTCCAGCCCATCATAGCTGACGCCGCGCATTTCCTTGAGCAGGATGTCGCGGTTCAGGGTTTCGCCGGCGTGGCTGGCCAGCAGCCACAGCAGATCGAAGTCCGAGGTGGACAGCGGAATCTTCTCATTGGCCAGCGTCACGTCGCGGCTGATCGGGTCTATCGTCAGTTGGCCGAACACCGCTTTGCGGGTGCCGGATTTGGCGGCTGGCGCCTCGGTAGCGGTGGTCGGGCGCAGATTGCGCAACTGGGCGCGCAGTCGCGCCACCAGCACTGATGGCGGCGTGGTTTTGAGGATGTAGTCGTTGGCGCCCAGTTCCAGGCCCAGGATCTGGTTCATATCGCTGTCCAGCGAGGTCAGCATGATGATGGGGCCGTCGAATTTGGGACGGAGCTCGCGGCAGATGGACAGACCGTCCTTGCCGGGCAGCATGATGTCCAGCAGCACCAGGTCCGGCGCTTCGCGGGCGATGGTGTCCAGCGCGGCATCGCCGCGCGCCTCCACCACCACTTCCATTTCATGGCGGGACAAAAAATCGCTGATCAATTCGGCCAGGTCGGCGTCGTCTTCTACAAACACGATGCGGTGAGTCATGCCTTGGCATCCATCCAGTTTCAGAGTCAATCCGCGAAGTATCGCCCGAGCCGCCGCGCGCTTCAACTGCAAGCAGGGTCAGGAAGGTCTGGCCGGCGCGCCGCGCGCAGGCGTTTTCCGTTTCGAAGCGGAAAATCCGCCGGTCCACAGTTGCGTGTTCCTTGATTACAGTTTCCGGACATCGCCAACCGTTTTGCAAAGGAAATCTTCATGAACGATCAAGTTAGTCCGGCCGCGGCCACCCCGGCCGCGATCCGCCTGCTGGCGGACCAGGTGCTGGCCCGGATTCCCGCCTTGCTGGACGCGGCCGGCAAGTTTCTGACCGAGGTTCAGCAACAGAAGCTGGATTCGCACGTGCTGGCGATGGCGCGCCGCTCGCTGACCGGCGAGGGGCTGCCGGATTTCGACAAGAGCCTGTTCGACGAGATTTCCGACACCACGCGGCGTTTATCCGCCGCGGTGGTGGCCCTGTTCGGCAATTTGCCGGAAGAAGAGGCGCTCTTGCTGTCCATTCACTTCGAAATGGCCAAGAACAAGGCCTGAAGCCTGCTGTGTAGAGAGAGAAAGAGGAGAACGCAATGACGCAGATAACCGTAGTGATTGGCGACCGCCTGGGCAAGGGACAGAAAGTGGGCGCGGGCGCCGAGGCCGCCGGCGCGCGCGCGGTGGTGATCGCAGGCATGGCCGCGGACATGAAGCTGGGCGACGTGATGCAGGCGGAGGGCGCGCAGTTGGGCATTTCCTTCTGCGGCAGCGGCGGCGCAGGCGCCATCACCGCGCAGACCAAGTACGGCTACAAGGCCAAGTACGGCATGCGCTCGGTGGAAGAGGGCGTGACCGCGATCGAGGAGGGCTACACCGTGCTCGGTTTCGGCTTCATGGACAAGGAAGAACTGGGGCAGCGGCTGGTGGCGGCCTATCAGAAGAAATACGGCGGCTGAGCGATGCAAAGGCGTTTCGAATCCAGCGTGACGGTCAGCGGCCGCGGCGACAGCAAGGCGCAGGCTTGCGCCGACGCCTTGTCCGGCGTGCAGCGCGCGGTGATGGCGACCGCTAAGCAGGTGCTGCTGCGCATCGAGCCCATGCGCGTGACCGTGGTCGCGGCGGAGGAAGTCCGCCGCCGCGAGCGCTTTCTATTCTTTTTCCTGCCGCGGGACAGGCTCAGCTACGCCGTCACGCTGGAGGTGGAGGTCAGCGTGACCGCGCTGGATATCGAGGCCGTGCCGTTCTCGGTGCGCCAGGTTTAGCGCATCGGCTGTCGTTTCATACCGAGGAGGAAGCCATGCTTCTGATCATTCTTCTCAAGTCGCTGTTGATAGGCGGCCTGGTCGGCGTCGCGGTGGGCGCCGGCGCGGCCCGCATGTTCCACGCGCCGACTTCCCAGGGCATGGGCGCGTTCCGCACCCTGGGCGAGCTCAATTCCTGCGAAGGCGATCCAGCCTCGCATTTTTCCTTCGGCCTGGGCTTCTTCTTCAACGCCTGGGCCTCGTCGGTGGCCGCCGGCGCTTTCACCCAGGACATCGACCATCGCGTGATTCCGCATTGGGGCGCCGCTGCGTTGCTGGCGCGCAACCGCAATGTGGCGGAGACCCTGCACAACCCGCGCAAGATGGCGCTGGTGTGCGGGGTGATAGGCATGCTGCTGGTGGCCTTCCTGAACACCACCGCTTCGGCGGTGCCGGCTTCGCTGCAAATCACCGCGGTCAAGGTCTTGGTGCCCGCGGCCAATCTCTTGGTCAACACCGTGATGCCGGTGATTTTCTGGCTGGCGGCGATTGAGGCCGGCCGGCGTTCCGGTCTGTGGGGCACGGTGTTCGGCGGCCTGGCCCAACTGATCATGGGCAATGCGGTGCCGGGCCTGGTGCTGGGCATTCTGATCGGCAAGGGCGTGGACGAGGGCGGCTGGAACAAGGTGACCAAGCTGATGATGGCGGCCATCGTGGCGCTGTTCGCGCTCAGCGCCTTCTTCCGCGGCTTTGATCTGAAGCTGCTGAGCAGCTTCCACTTGAACGCCCCGTCCTGGCTGGAACTGCTGCACGCCGCCGTGCGCGGCGCTTGAGGCTGAAGGAGAGAATGATGACTGAACAAGCACAAGCCGGCGGCTTCTGGCTGGCGGACTGGTCTTTTCCCTTGCTGGTGGGGCTGTTGTCCGCCGGCGTGTTCGCCGGCACGCATATGTATTACGTCTACGGCATCGGCGCCTTCAACGAGGTGGCCTTCGTGTCGATGCTGCGCGCCGGCATGGATACCGGCGTCTATGGAGCGGTGGCCGCCTTTGGCGCCAGCTTTTTGTTCGCCCGGGTGATTGAGGGCTCGCTGGTGGGCATTCTGGACATCGGCGGCGCCATCATGACCGGCGTCGGCCTTGGCATTCCGGCGATGTTCCTCGGTGCCGGCATCTTGTTCCCGGTGGAGAACTTCGGAGCGGCGCTGGCCACCGGCATGGTGATCGGCTTGCTGATCGGCGCGGTGATCGTTTTCGCGCGCAAATTCACCATCAACCAGGGCAATTCCACTTACGGCGCCGACGTGATGATGGGCGCGGGCAATTCCTCCGGCCGTTTCCTCGGTCCGCTGATCATCCTGTCGGCGATGGCGGCGTCGATTCCCATCGGCGTCGGTTCGCTGCTGGGCGCGCTGGTCTTCTATCTATGGGGCAAGCCCATCACCGGCGGCGCCATCCTGGGTGCGATGCTGCTGGGCACGCTGTTTCCGGTGGCGATTGCATGAGGGGGCGGCGATGGATGACTTGCTGATCAAGAATGCCCTGCTGGCCGACGGCTCGGTGCTGGACATCGCTATCCGTCACGGCAAGATCGCCGGGCTGGGGCGGCTGGATGGCCCGGCCCGGCGCACGCTGCGGCTGGACGGGCGCTGGCGGCTCAGCGCCGGTTGGATAGACGGCCATGTGCATTGCAACCCGGCCTCGCCGATTTATTACGACGAGCCGGACCAGGTGGGCGTGGCCGGCGGTGTCACCACGGTGGTGGACGCCGGCAGTGTCGGCGCCGACGACATTGCCTCCTTCCGAGAACTGGCCGGCGGCTGCCGCACCGATGTGCGCGCCTTGCTGAACATTTCGCGCATCGGCCTTGTCACTCAGCATGAATTGGCCAATCTGGACGACGTCGACGTGGCGCTGGCCGGCGCGGCCATCCGCGCGCATCGCGATTTCATCATCGGCATCAAGGCGCGGCTCAGCGGCAGCGTGGTCGGCGCCAACGGCGTCGCGCCGCTGGCGCGGGCCAAGGAGATACAGCGGCGCTTCGGGCCGCTGCCCTTGATGGTGCACATCGGCAACACCCCGCCGTCGCTGGACGAGATCGCCGAATGGCTGGAGCCGGGCGACATCGTTACCCACTGCTTCAATGGCAAGCCCAACCGCATCCTGGACGCCGCCGGCGCGCTGCGCGCCTCGGTGCGGGCCGCGATCGAGCGCGGCGTGCTGCTGGACGTCGGTCATGGCAGCGCCAGTTTCAGCTTCCGCGTGGCGCGCGAGGCGATGGCGCTGGGCCTGTACCCGGACACCATCAGCTCGGACATCTATTGCCGCAACCGCGTGGCCGGGCCGGTATTCGGCCTGGCGGCGGTGATGTCCAAGTTCCTGAGCCTAGGCATGCCGCTGGAGAGGGTGCTGGACTGCGTGACCCGGAAGCCGGCCGAGGCGCTGGGACTGGGCGGCAAAGGCCGGCTGGAAGTGGGCGCGGACGCCGATCTCACCATTTTCGACATTGAAACTGCGCCGCGGCCGCAGAGCGACAGCGACGGCGACACGCTGACCGGCGTGCGGCACCTGACGCCGCTGGCGGCGGTGGCGGGCGGCGTCTTGCTGCCCACCGAACACGGAAAGGCTTGTCATGTCTTCAATTTATGAGCAGTACCAGCTTAAGCCGGTGATCAACGCTTCCGGCCGCATGACCCTGCTCGGTGTGTCCACGCCGGCGCCGGAGGTGAGGGCGGCGATGGTGCAGGGCCTGGAACGGTATTTCGAGATGAAGGATCTGGTCGACAAGACCGGCGACTATATCGCTCGGCTGCTGCAAGTGGAGGCCGCGACGGTAGTGTCCTGCGCCGCCGCCGGCATCGCCCAGTCCGTGGCCGCCGTCATCGTCCGCGACGATCCGCGCCTGCTGGTGAACCTGCATGCGCAGCCAGTGGCCGGACCGCGCGAGATCGTGCTGCCCAAGGGGCATAACGTCAATTTCGGCGCGCCGGTCGGCACCATGGTGGCGCTGGGCGGCGGCCAGGTGGTGGAAGCCGGCTGGGGCAATGAATGCTCGGCCGCGCAATTGGAAGCGGCGGTCGGCCCCGGCACGGCGGCTATTTTGTATATCAAGTCCCACCACGCCTTGCAGAAAAGCGTGCTCGGCGTGGCCGAGGCCGCCGAGGTGGCGCGCCGCCGGAAGGTGCCGCTGATCGTCGACGCGGCGGCGGAGGAAGACTTGCGCCTCTATTTCCAGCAAGGGGCCGATCTGGTGATCTACAGCGGGGCCAAGGCGATAGAGGGGCCGACCAGCGGCCTGGTGCTGGGCCGCCGCCAGTATGTGGAATGGGTCAAGCTGCAAAGCCAGGGTATAGGCCGGGCGATGAAGGTGGGCAAGGAGGGCATTCTGGGCCTGACGTGCGCGATAGAACGCTATCTGAAGCAGGACAAGGAAAGCGGGGCGGCGATGGCGGAGCGGCTGCGGCCCTTCATCGCCGGGCTGAACCAGTTGGCCGGCGTCAGCGCGCGCCTGGTCTGGGACGCCGCCGGCCGCGACATCGCCCGCGCCGAGATCGCTTTCGACGCCAGCGTCACCGGCGTCAGCGCGGTGGGCGTGGCCGCCGCGCTGAAACAGGGCGAGGTCGCCATTTATTTCCGGGAATACCGGGCCAACGAGGGCAAGCTGGAGGTGGACGCGCGCAGCGTGGACGCCGCTCAGCTGGAACAGATCGGCTCGCGCATCCGCCGCTTGCTGACGGGAGAACAAGCATGAAACTGGAACCCCATTTTTATCAAGACCGCGTGTGCTTGAATGTACTGGCTGGAAGCAAGCACAATGCCCGTCAGATTCATCAGGCGGCGGAAGGCCATGTGCTGGTGGGGGTGCTGTCGAAGAACTACGCCGACGTGGACAGCGCGGTGGCGGACATGCGCGAGTACGCGGCCTTGATAGACAACGCCTTGTCGGTGGGGCTGGGCGCCGGCGATCCGCGCCAGTCCGACATGGTCAGCGCCATTGTCGGCCAGGTGCAGCCGCAGCACGTCAACCAGGTGTTCACCGGCGTCGGCGCCAGCCGCGCGCAGTTGGGCCAGGCGCGGACCGTGGTCAACGGCCTGGTTTCGCCCAGCGGCATTCCGGGCCTGGTCAAGGTGTCCACCGGCCCGCTCAGTGCCGGCGCGCCGGTCTGCGCCGCGCCGGTGGAGACCGCCATCGCCATGCTCAAGGACATGGGCGGCAGTTCGATCAAGTACTTCCCGATGGGCGGGCTGGATTGCCGCGAGGAATACCTAGCGGTGGCGGAGGCCTGCGCGCGCCATGATTTCTGGCTGGAACCCACCGGCGGCATCACGCTGGAGAATTTCAGCGAGATTGTCCGCCTGGCGCTGGACGCCGGCGTGCCCAAGGTGATTCCGCATGTGTACAGCTCCATCATCGACGCGAGCGGCGAAACCCGGCCCGGCGACGTGGAGCGGTTGTTGTCGATGGTGAAAGCCTTGTTGTAGACGCGTCCGGGGAGGCCGGGCGCGGATGGGTTTAAGAAGGAGGCTCATGGTCAAATTCCCCTATCAGCGGCTGGCCCAGGCCTTTGCCGCGCTGCAGGCGGAAGCGCTGCCGCAGGAGGAACTGGCGCGCCGGCTGGCGGTATCCACCCGCACCGTGCGCAACGACATCGAGGCGCTCAACGCCATACTGGCCGAGCACGGCGCGCGCTTCGTGCTCAAGCGCGGCGAGGGCTACCGGCTGCAGACCGAGGACCCGGAACGCTTCCAGCGCGTGCGGTCGCAGTCCGGCTCCGGCCGTGCCATTCCGCGGCAGGCCGGGGAGCGGGTGCAATACCTGCTGGCGCAGTTTCTCGGTTCCGCCTACGCCTTGAAATTGCAGGACCTGGCCGATGCCTGGTGCGTCAGCCGAGCCACCTTGCAGGCCGATATGGCCGAGGTGCGCGAGCGCCTGGCCGGCTATGGCTTGAGCATAGAGGCCAAGCCGCATTACGGCATGAAGCTGCTGGGCGCGGAATCCTCCATCCGCGTCTGCCTCAGCGATCTGTTGGCGCAGCTGGCGGCGGAGCGGGCGGACCATCCGCTGTTAAACGGCGATCCGGTGCTGAGCGACGCGCTGGCGACGGTGCGCGCCAGCTTGCCCGGCTGTCTGAGCCGCGCCGGCGTCCGCCTCAGCGACGACGGCGCCCAGTTCCTGAGCTTTTATTGCGCGGTGGCGGCCAAGCGCATCGTCGACGGTTTTCCCCTGCAGGATTTCTGCGGCGAGGAAACGCCGCCGGCGGCGGAGCAGGCCGCGCGCCACATCGCCGGCCTGCTGCGGCGCATGAGCGGGGTGGAGATCGCCGCCGCCGAGCAAGCCTTTCTCTGCGTCAATATCGCCGCGCGCAGCTTGGGCGGCTTGCTGCCCAGCGCGATCAACGCCGACGACGCCGACGCGCTGGTCCGCTACATCCTTGACTACATCAACCGCCATTACCGCTACGATCTGCGCGAGGATAGGCAATTGCGCGACGATCTGGTCACCCACGTCAAAACCATGATCACCCGGGTGCGCTACCAGATCAATCTGCCCAATCCAGTGCTGGCCGACATCAAGCAGCATTACGCGCTGGCCTACGACTTCACGCTGGCGGCGGTGTCGAGCTGGGCCAAGCACTCGCCGTACCGGATCTCGGAAAACGAGATCGGCTACCTGGTGCTGCATATCGGCGTGGGGCTGGAGCGTCATTACCAGATCGGTTATCTGCGCCGGCCGCAGGCGCTGCTGGTGTGCGACGGCGGCAACGCCACGCTGCGTACGCTGGAGGCGGTGTTGCAACGCCGTTTTCCGCAGCTTGAGGTGTGCGCCGCCTTGTCCTGTCAGGAATACGAGGCGCTGGAGCATGTGGCCGCCGACTTCGTGGTGTCCACGGTGCGGCTGGAGGACAAGCGCAAGCCGGTGGCGCTGTTGTCGCCGTTTCCGTCGGATTACCAGCTGGAGCAACTGGCGCGGCTGGTGGCGGTGGATCGTACCCGGCCCTATATGCTGGAGCGCTACTTTTCCGCCCAGCATTTCTGGGTGGCGGAACCGGGGCTGAGCCAGCAGGCCTTGTTCGAGCGCGTTTGCGGACAGCTGCGCGAGGAGGGCTATGTCGATGCCGATTTCCTGCCCTCGGTGCGCGAGCGCGAGGACATTCTCAGCACCATGCTGGGCGACGGCATCGCCTTGCCGCACTCGCTGGGCTTGCTGGCGCGCAAGACCACGGTATGCACCATCATCGCGCCGCACGGCGTCGCTTGGGGCGAGGGCGGCGCGGCGCGGGTGATCTTCCTGCTGGCGATCAGCAAGACCGAGTACGAGGAGGCGATGGCGATCTACGATCTGTTCGTGTCCTTCATGCGCCAGCGCGCCGCGGCGCGGCTGGCGGAGAGTCGGGATTTCGAGCAATTCCTGCGCAACGCGCTGCTGTGTCTGGGCGGCGACTGAGAGTCGTTCCGGCGCTCGCCGCTTCTTTCCCGGTTATCCCGCGGCATGGTGAGGTCTTCGTCGCCGCGCTTCGCGGTGAGCTATAGGAATTGCTTGATTGATTTGTTGTGGTTTGTGTTGAATCGCGTTGTTTTTGTGCACCGCAAGAGCGCGAGTTCCGGTTTTTTTGTAACAGATTGAAACTGTGCATAGGTTCGAGTATTTACTTCATGCGTTCGTTCTAGAACAAGATGGGGCTGCGCTTCGGGGAACTTTCTGTCCTTGATCCAAGACAATTCGCTTAGCATTTGTCTGGATTTCGGGTCTGATCCAGATCAAACTTGCCCTTGAAACTTGGTGGCGAACTGTTTTTTAATAGGCCCGCCTGGCTTTCTGAACCGGGATCTCCCGCACGACACATGCGCTGTTTCAGGCCTTTCGCGCCCGCCGGAACCCGCATCGCCGCCCGAGGGTTCACCGGCCTGTCAGCGTTGCGATGCCGGCATTGGCGCCGCCCTTGTGGCCGCTCCGCTGTCGCGCCATCCACTCGGGACGACTCGCGTCGTCCCTGTCGATTGATCATGCCGAACTTTCGATTTTGATCAGCTCGCGCTGCGATTTCCGCATTGCCTTTTGTTATGACAATGTAATTTTGCGTGGTCGTCGACCTTGCAAGGATTTGCCGTTGCCGTCCGGTCATGCACCGGACCTGGATTGCTGTTGCCGGGGCGAATGGCGCGCAAGCGCTCGCGCCCGGGCGCGATAACAAGAATGTTCAACCCGTAAAGTCGTTAATGATGAGAAACCAAAGACCCTCACGCCTGTGGCGGGGACTTGCTGTAGCTTCGGCGCTGCTGCTCGCCGGGTGTCAAGGCGGAATCCTTGATCCCAAGGGCCCGGTGGCGGCGGAGCAGAAGTCCCTGATCATCACGGCAACCGCGCTGATGCTGCTGGTGGTCATCCCGGTGATCGTGATGACCCTGTTCTTCGCCTGGAAATACCGCGCCAGCAACAAGGACGCCGCCTACGAGCCGAAATGGTCGCACTCGACCAAGATCGAGCTGGTGGTCTGGCTGATCCCCTGCATCATCATCGCCTTCCTCGCCGTGCTGACCTGGCAGACCACCCACAAGCTGGATCCGTACCGCCCGCTGGATTCGGAGCAGAAGCCGATCGAGGTGCAGGTGGTGGCGCTGAACTGGAAATGGTTGTTCATCTACCCGGAGCAGCAGATCGCCACCGTCAATGAACTGGCCTTCCCCAGCAATGTGCCGGTGAATTTCAAGATCACTTCCGACGCGGCGATGAATTCCTTCTTCATCCCGCAACTGGGCGGTCAGATCTACGCGATGGCCGGCATGCAAACCCAATTGCACCTGCTGGCGCACGAGCCGGGCGTGTACAAGGGTTTCTCCGCCAATTACAGCGGCGCAGGCTTCTCCGGCATGAAGTTCAATGCCGTCGCCACCAAGACGCTGGCCGAGTTCGAGGCCTGGGTCGCCAAGGTCAAGGCTTCCGGCAAGGCGCTGGACGTGAACGGCTACCGCGGCCTGGTGCTGCCGAGCGAGAAGAATCCGGTGGCCTATTACAGCGCCGTCACCCCCTATCTGTTCCAGGGCGTGCTGCACAAATACATGAGCGGCCGCACCTCGTTGGCCGCTACCGAGGCCGACGTCAAACTGGCCGCGCTGGCGAAAAGCCTGTGCGAGCCGCTGACGGTGAAGGAGTAATCAAGACATGCTGTTAGGCAAACTGACGCTGGACGCCATCCCCTTCCACGAGCCCATCATCATGGGCGCGTTGGGTGGCGCCGGCCTGATCGGGCTGATGCTGGTGGCCCTGATCACCAAGATGGGCAAATGGGGTTATCTGTGGACCGAGTGGCTGACTTCGGTCGACCACAAGAAGATAGGCGTGATGTACATCATCGTCGCCATGATCATGCTGCTGCGCGGCTTCGCCGACGCGCTGATGATGCGCGCGCAACTGGCGATGGCCACCGGCGGCGCGCATGGCATCTTCCCGCCTGAGCACTACGACCAGATCTTCACCGCCCACGGCGTGATCATGATCATCTTCATGGCGATGCCGTTCATGACCGGCCTGATGAACATCGTGGTGCCGCTGCAGATCGGCGCGCGCGACGTGGCCTTCCCCTTCCTGAACTCGCTGAGTTTCTGGCTGCTGGTGGCCGCGGTGATCCTGGTCAACCTGTCGCTGGGCGTGGGCAACTTCGCCCGCACCGGCTGGGTGGCTTATCCGCCGCTGGCCGGGCTGGCCTTCAGTCCGGACGTGGGGGTGGATTACTACACCTGGGCCTTGCAGATATCAGGGATAGGAACGACGCTGACGGCGATCAACTTCCTGGTCACCGTGATCAAGATGCGCGCCCCCGGCATGAAGCTGATGGAAATGCCCATCTTCACCTGGACCTGCACCTGGGCCAATGTGCTGATCGCCACCTCCTTCCCCATCCTGACCGGCGCGCTGGCCATGCTGAGCCTGGACCGCTACCTGGACTTCCATTTCTTCACCGCGGAAGCCGGCGGCAACGCGATGATGTATCTGAACCTGTTCTGGGCCTGGGGCCATCCCGAGGTCTATGTGCTGGTGCTGCCCGCCTTCGGCATTTTCTCCGAAGTGGTGTCCACCTTCACCGGCAAGCGCCTGTTCGGCCACAAGTCCATGATCTACGCCAGCGGCGCGATCTCCATTCTGGGCTTCATGGTGTGGCTGCACCACTTCTTCACCATGGGCTCCGGCGCCAGCGTCAATGCCTTCTTCGGCATCGCCACCATGATCATTTCGATCCCGACCGGGGTGAAGCTGTTCAACTGGCTGTTCACCATCTACCGCGGCCGCCTGCGCTTTGAACCCCCCATCCTGTGGACGCTGGGCTTCATGGTCACCTTCTCCATCGGCGGCATGACCGGCGTGCTGATGGCGGTGCCGGGCGCGGACTTCGTGCTGCATAACAGCCTGTTCCTGATCGCCCACTTCCACAACACCATCATCGGCGGCGCGGTGTTCGGCTACCTGGCCGGCTTCACCTTCTGGTTCCCGAAAGTGTTCGGCTTCAAGCTGAACCCGAAACTGGGCAAGGCCTCGTTCTGGTTCTGGCAGATCGGCTTCATGTTCGCCTTCATGCCGCTGTACGTGCTGGGCTTCCTCGGCATGACCCGCCGCCTGAACTACACCACCAATCCGGAATGGGAGCCATGGCTGTACCTGGCGCTGTTCGGCGCGCTGTTGATCGCCTGCGGCATCGCCTGCCAGTTGCTGCAGATCGTGGTCAGCATCCGCGACCGCAAGCAGTTGGCCGACGTCAGCGGCGACCCGTGGAACGGCCATACCCTGGAATGGTCCACCTCGTCGCCGGCGCCGTTCTACAACTTCGCCAAGCTGCCGGTGGTGCATGACATCGACGCCTTCACCGACATGAAGGAAAAGGGCGTGGCCTACGCGGTGCCCAAGTCCTACGAACCCATCCACATGCCGCGCAACACCGCGGTGGGTCTCTATATCGGCGGCTTCACCACGGTGCTGGGCTTCGCTCTGATCTGGCATATCTGGTGGCTGGCCATCGTCGGCCTGGTGGGCATCATCGGCTGCATGCTGGCGCGCGCTTACGACAACGACCTGGACTACTACGTGCAGCCGGAGGAAGTGGAAGCCATCGAGCGCGAGCGTTTCGAAAAACTGGGCATCGATGTGGACAACTACTCCGAGCGTGAGCCGGCCCAGCCGCAAAAAGCCGCGCGTCCGACGACCACCGCGTAAGGGCTGAATCCGACATGACGACTTATGTAAAAGACGCGCACGCAGCGCACGACGACCACGAGCACCACGACAGCGGTTCGCAAACCGTACTGGGCTTCTGGTTCTACCTGATGACCGACTGCATCCTGTTCGCCAGCGCGTTCGCGGCTTATGCCGTGCTGTTCCGCAATGTGGCGGAAGGCGTGTCCGGCAAGGAGATCTTCGATCTGCAATACGTGCTGGTGGAGACCGCGGCGCTGCTGCTGTCCTCCATCACCTACGGCTTCGCGATGATCGCCGGTCAGAAGGGCAATAAATCCGCGGTGCTGGGCTGGCTGGGCATGACCTTCCTGTTCGGTGCCGCCTTCATCGGGCTGGAAATCAATGAGTTCCATCACCTGATCGCCGAGGGCCATGGCCCGCAGGTCAGCGCCTTCCTGTCGGCCTTCTTCGGCCTGGTGGGCCTGCACGGCCTGCACGTGACCGCCGGCCTGATCTGGATGGCGGTGATGATGGTGGAAGTGGCCAAGACCGGTCTGACCGGTCGCGCGATGACACGTCTGAACTGCCTGTCGCTGTTCTGGCACTTCCTCGACATCGTGTGGATCTGCGTGTTCACCGTCGTCTACCTGAAAGGAGCCATGGGATGAGCCAGGCACATCAACACGCCGCGCACGGCAGCGTGAAAAGCTATCTGATCGGCTTCCTGCTGTCGGTGGTGCTCACCGCCATTCCGTTCTGGATGGTGATGGGCGGCGCCTTCACGCCGCAGGCGACGGCGATCGGCATCTTCGCGCTGGCGGTGGTGCAGATCGTGGTGCATCTGAAGTATTTCCTGCATCTGGACTTCAGCAAGGAGGGCAAGCTCAACACCATGTCCTTCCTGTTCACCGGCATGGTCATCGTGCTGCTGGTCGGGCTGTCGATCTGGATCATCTACACCGCCGACGCGCTGATGATGCGCTGAGGCGGAGCTGAGAGACCGTCTTGAAATTCAAGCGTTATCTGCAGGTGACCAAGCCGGGCATCATCTTCGGCAACCTGATCTCGGCCGTCGGCGGTTTCCTGCTGGCGGCCCAGGGCCGGGTTGACTGGAGCTTGCTGCTGGCCACCCTGGCCGGCCTCTCGCTGGTGGTGGCGTCCGGCTGCGCGATCAACAACTGCATAGACCGGGACATCGACGCCAAGATGGCCCGCACCCGCAAGCGGGTGCTGGTCACCGGCGCGATGAGCGCGCGGGCGGCGATGGCCCATGGCCTGCTGCTCGGCCTGGCCGGCTTCTACGCGCTGTGGCGCTGGACCAATCCGCTGGCCTTCGGCTGCGTGTTGTTCGGCTTCGTCATCTATGTGGGGGTGTACAGCCTCTATATGAAGCGCCATTCGGTGTACGGCACCTTGGTGGGCAGCTTGTCCGGCGCGGTACCGCCGGTGGCCGGCTACTGCGCGGTGACGGGGCGTTTCGACGCCGGCGCGGCCATCCTGCTGCTGATGTTCTGTCTGTGGCAGATGCCGCATTCCTACGCCATCGCCATCTTCCGCCTGCAGGATTACCAAGCGGCGGGGATTCCGGTGTTGCCGGTGGTCAAGGGCATTTCCAGCGCCAAGCGCCAGATCGTGCTCTACATCCTGGCCTTCGGCGCCGCCACCGCGATGTTGGCCTTCGGCGGCTACGCCGGCTACGGCTATCTGGCGGTGGCCGGAGCCACTAGCCTGTGGTGGCTGAAGATGGCTTTGGCCGGCTACAAGAGCAGCACCGATGACCGCGTCTGGGCGCGTCAGCTGTTCTTCTTCTCCATCATCACCATCACCGCGCTGTCGGTGATGATGGCGGTGGACTTCCGGCAGCCGGAGCGGCAGCAGCTGGCCTGGCTTAGCGTGCCGGCTCAGTCCTGAATGCCAGCAAGCCAACACAAAGCGCGGGCCGTGGCCCGCGCTTTTTTCATGGCGGAGTGGCTAGAAGCCGATCAAGCCTCGTCGGCCGCGATGCTGGCCAGCACTTGGTCGGCGGCGACGATGTCGCCCACTTGGCAATGCAGCGCGCTGACGACGCCGGCGCGCGGCGCGTAGATGCGGTTTTCCATCTTCATCGCCTCGACGATGGCCAGCACCTGATTGGCCTCCACCCGCTGATTGACCGCCACCGGCAGCGCCACCACCGTGCCCGGCATCGGCGAGGCCACCCGCTGGCCGGCGTCGGCGTCCGCCTCGGCGGCTTCCGGCTGCTCCGCCTGCAAGCGCAGGCGATGGCCGCCCACGGTCAATTCCATGTCATCGCCGCAGGGCAGGGCGCTCCATTGCCGTCCGTCCACCTCGCCGCGCCATAGCTCGCCGTCGCGGCGCAGTTCCACTCGCAGGCTCCGTTCCGCCACCGCCGCGCGGACCTGGGGGCCTGAGCGTTCCAGCAAGCGCGCCTGCCAGCGCGAGGCGCCGGCGCGATAGCTCAGCCGGCCCAAGGGAGCGTCCGGGTCCAGCGCGGCGCGGTCGTGCGGGCCGACGCCGCCCTGCCAGGGCGAGGACGATTCGACGCAGGCCAGGACCAGATCGATGGCGGCGGCGCAGGCGACGGCCTCGGCCTGCGGCGCGGCTTCCGGCGCGGCGGCGAGCTGGTCGACCAGATGGGTGTCCAGTTGGCCGGCCCGCACCCGCGGTTCGCGCAGCAGCCGCTCGATGAAGCCCAGATTGGTGCTCAGGCCCGGCAGCGCGGTGTCGCGCGCGGCGGCTTGCAGCGCGTCCAAGGCCGCGGCGCGGCTGCCGCCGTGGGCGATCAGCTTGGCCAGCATCGGGTCGTAGAAAGCCGGCACCTCGCCACCGTCGCCGTCGAAGGCCGCGTCCACGCGGCAGCCTTGCGGCCAGCGCGCCAGCAGCGCCTTGCCCGGCATGGGCGCGAACTCGCGCAGCGGGTCTTCGGCATAGACCCGGCATTCGATGGCGTGGCCGTCGGCGCGGATCTCCTCTTGGCGCAGCGGCAGGGCTTCGCCGGCGGCGACGCGCAGCTGCCATTCCACCAAGTCCAGGCCGGTGACGGCCTCGGTGACCGGGTGTTCCACCTGCAAGCGGGTGTTCACCTCCAGGAAATAGAATTGGCCATCCGGCGCCAGGATGAATTCAAAAGTGCCGGCGTTTTGGTAGCCGATGGCCGCCGCGCCGCGCACCGCGGTGTCCAGCAGCGCGGCGCGGGTGGCTGCCGGCATCGCGCAGGCCGGCGCCTCCTCGATGATTTTCTGATGGCGGCGCTGCAAGGAGCATTCGCGTTCGAACAGATGCGCCACATTGCCGTGACGGTCGCCGAACACTTGCACTTCCAGGTGGCGCGGCCGCGCGATATAGCGCTCCACCAGCAGCCGGCCGTCGCCGAAGCTGGAGCGGCCGACGCGCACCGCGGCGTCCACCGCCTCGCGCAGCGCGGCTTCTTCCCACACCACTTGCATGCCCTTGCCGCCGCCGCCGGCCACCGGCTTGAGAATGACCGGATAGCCGATCTCGGCGCAGCTCTCCAGGATCAGGCCGTAGGATTCAGTGGCTTCCGCCGAGCCCGGCGTCACCGGCACGCCCGCCGCCGCCATCAATTGACGCGCGCGCGCCTTGTCGCCCATCTGGGCGATGGTGTCGGCGTCGGGGCCGATGAAGACCAGGCCGGCGGCGGTCACCGCGCGGGCGAAGTCGGCGTTTTCCGACAGGAAGCCGTAACCGGGATGGATGGCCTCGCAGCCGCTGTCCAGCGCCGCGGCGATGATGGCCTCGCCGTTCAGATAGCTGGCGCTGGCCGGGGCCTCGCCTATCCAGCGCCGCTCCGCCGCGCCGTCCAGGTGCGCGGCGCCGGCGTCGGCCGTGGAGTAGACGGCGACATGCTCGATGCCGAGCCGTTGGCAGCTGCGGGCGATGCGGCGCGCTATCTCGCCGCGGTTGGCGATCAAAATTCGTTTGAACATGGTGTTTACATCCTGAATACGCCGAAGCGGGTGTCTTGGACCGGGGCGGCGGCGGCCAGCGCCAGGCTGAGCGCCAGCCATTCTCGGGTCTGGGCCGGGTCGACGATGGCGTCTACCCACATGCGGGCCGCCACGTACAGCGCCTGGCCCTGGCGCTCGTAGGCGTCGCGAATCGGCCGCTTGAAGTTTTCCTCTTCTTCTGGCGTCCAGGCCTTGCCCTGTTTTTCCAATTGCTCGGCGCGGATCAGCGCCAGCACCGTCGCCGCCTGTTCGCCGCCCACCACCGTGGTCTTGGCGTTGGGCCACATCGCCATCAACTGCGGGCCGATGGCGCGGCCGCACATGGCCAGATTGCCGGCGCCGTAGCTGCCGCCGATCAGGATGCTGAACTTGGGCACGCGGGCGCAGGAGGCGGCGTTGACCATCTTGGCCCCGTGCTTGGCGATGCCGCCGGCCTCGTATTCCGCGCCCACCATGAAGCCGTTGATATTGTGTAGGAACAGTAGCGGAATACCGCGTTGAGCGCAGAGTTCGATGAAGTTTGCCGCTTTTTGCGCGCTTTCCGAGAACAACACGCCGTCGTTGATCAGCACGCCCACCGGATAGCCGCCGATGTGGCCGGTGCCGCACAAAATGGTGGTGCCGAAACGGGCGCGGTATTCGGCGAAGGCAGAGTCGTCCAGCAAGCGAGCCAGGATTTCCCGCGCGGGTATATGTTCGCGCGGGTTGGCGCTGACGATGCCGGCCAGTTCCGCCGGATCGTAACGCGGAGGTTGCGGCGCTTGCGGCGGCGCGTACTGCCGGCCGCGGCCGCGGCGCGCGACGATGTCCCGCATCAGCCGCAGCGCGTGTTCGTCGCTGAGTGCGTAGTGGTCCGCCACCCCGCTGTCGCGGGCGTGCACATCGGCGCCGCCCAGGGTTTCCGCGTCCACGATCACTCCGGTGGCGGCGCGCACCAGTTGCGGGCCGCCCAGGAAGATGGAACCGTTGCCGCGCACGATGATGGTTTCGTCACTCATCGCCGGGATGTAGGCGCCGCCGGCGGTGCAAGAGCCGAGCACCGCCGAGATCTGTGGCAGGCCCAGCGCCGACATCTCGGCGATATTGCGGAAGATGCGGCCGAAGTGCTGCTCGTCCGGGAAGATGTCTTCCTGCAAGGGCAGGTAGACTCCGCCTGAATCCACCAGATAGAGGCAGGGCAGGCCTTGCTCTCGGGCGATCTGCTGGGTGCGCAGATGCTTGCGCAGCGTCAGCGGGTAATAAGTGCCGCCCTTGACCGAGGCGTCGTTGGCGAACACCGCCACCGCGTGGCCGGCGACGATGCCGATGCCGGTGACGATGCCGGCGCAGGGCACCGCATGGTCGTAAACGTCGTGGGCGGCCAGCTGGCCGATCTCCAGAAAGGGCGTGCCGGGGTCCAGCAGCAGCGACAAGCGCTCGCGCGGGGACAACTTGCCCTTGGCCGCCTGTTTGGCGCGCGCCTCCGGGCCGCCGCCTTGCAGCGCGGCGTCTTGGGCGGCGGCGATGCGCTCGCGCAACTGACGGTAGGCTTCGGCATTGCGTTCAAACGTCTCGCCGGAGGCCGGAACGCGGGATTCGATACGGGACATGAATGAGCTTCCTTGATTCAGGCGGCGCGCGCGCGCACCTTGAACAGCACTTGCGACAGGGTCAACATGCCCAGGGCGGCCACCGCCAGCGTCCAGGCGCCGTCATGATGCAGCAGCACCGAAACGGTGGCGGCGATGCCGGCCAAGCCCTGCTGCAGGAAGCCGCACAGCGCCATCGCGTGCGCGCCGTGTTCCTTGGCGTCGCTGACGGCGGTGGCCATGCTGTTGGGGAACAGCACCGCCTGGCCGAAAATGGTCAGGCAGTACAGGCCGATGAACAGCCACAGGCCGGGCAGACGCTCCAGCAGGCCCAAGTGCCAGCCCAGCAGCATGGCCAGCGTGGCCGCGGCCAGCAGCGCCGCGCCGGCGCGCATCAGGCGCAGCCCGCCCACGCGGGCCACCAGGCGGTTCACCACCATGGCGCCGCTGAAATAGGACAGGCCGATCAACAGGCCGACATTGCCGAAGCCGGCCACCGGCAGGCCGAAGTGCTCCTGAAACACGAAGGGGCTGACTTCTTGCAAGGTCACCGTGGTGGCGAAGCCCAGACCGCCGGCACAGGCCGGCCACAGAAAGCCGGGGCGGCGCAGAATGCTCCAATATGGACTGGGGCCGGAGGCCGCCGCGGCCGGGCGGCCTGCTTGCAGCGGCAGGCCCATGCTCAGCAGCGCCGCCGCGACGCCGGTGGCCGCCATCAAGGCGAAGCCGGCTTCCCAGTGGCTGTATTTGCCGATCAGGCCGCCGATGAACTGGCCGCCGCCCAGCGCGGTGATGAAGGCGATGGAGAGCACGGACAATTTGCGCGCCAAGTCGTCGCCGCGCCAGTGGTCGCGCACGATGATGCGGGCGATGATGGCCGCGCCGCCACCGGCGATGCCTTGCGCCACGCGCAGCGTCAGCAGCTCGGCGGCACTGGACACGAAGGCGAGCAGCAGGCTGCAGACCACGAACAGCGCCAGCGAAATCAGCAGCGGTCCGCGCCGGCCCCAGCGGTCGGCCGCCGAGCCCCAGAACAGCACCGGCAAGGCCGCGCCCACCACATAGCCGGAAATCGACATCTCCACCAGGCTCTGGCTCATCGCCAGCTCCCGCATCACCGCCGGCAGCGAGGGCAGATACACGGTGGTGGCCATCTGCGCCATGAACACGATCAGGCAGGCCAGCGCCATCAGCCGGCCGGCCGGCAGCGCCGCTTGCGGCGCGGCCAGGGTTTTCTCATTCATGAGCGGCTCGCAGCTGATTGAGGCAGGCGGCGAAGCGTTCTATCTCCTGCGTCGTCATATTGGCGCGGATCATGATGCGCAGGCCGGCGCGGCCCTTGGCGATCACCGGGAAGAAGATGGGCGAGGTGTAGAAACCGTCTTCCAGCAAGCTCTTGGCGTAGAAGATGGTGTTTTCCTCCGAGCCGATGGAGACGAAGCGGATGGGCAGCGGCTCGCCGCTATTGTCCGAGGCCACGTGCTGGTCGAATAGGCGGATATTGTCCTGCAGCCGTTGTTGCAGACGCGGCAGCTCCTCGGAGCGGTGAATGGCCGCCGACTGGATGATGGCGCCCAGGCCGGCGGTGTTGATGCGTTGCGACCAGGTCACCGGCCCGCCGAAGCGGGTGGCCAGCTTGCGGCGCTCCGCGTCGTGGCGCGGGCCCAGGAAGATGGCGCCGCCGGACGCGCCGAAGCCCTTGTTCAGCGAGGTGACGATCAAGGTGCGCTCATTGATGCCGCCCATGGTTTCCAGCACCAGGCCGCGGCCGTGGCGGCCCAGCGTGGACAGGCCATGGGCTTCGTCGAAGAACAGGAACAAGCCGTATTTGTCCTGCAGCGCCAGCAGCTCCGGCACCGGCGCCATGCCGCCGGTGCTGTAGACCCCGTCGGCGACATAGGCCACGCGCGCATGGGTCTTGCACAGGTCTTCCAGCGCGTTCAGATCGTTGTGGCGTATGGTCTGGATCTCGGCCTCGTCGGCGCAGATCGGCTTCATCATGTTCAGGCAGAAGTGGGCGTTCTTGTCGAACACCATCAAGGGCGGCACGTCCTCGGTCAGCGCGCCGGAGGCCAGCAGGGGCAGGGTGGCCGCGGCGGCGGCGGCGCAGGACGGCACGGTCAGCGTTTCCGCGTCCACCAGCTCCGCCAGCGCGTCCTCCGCCTGCTGCAGGATGTCGAACTGCACCCGGATGCGCGAAATCGAGGTGTTCAGCGAGCCGGTGTTCAATACCGCGTCCGCCGCCGCCTGCAGGATGTCCGGGTGCGAGTCCAGGCCCAGATAGGAATAGGACGACATATTGACGAAGCGCTTGCCGTTGGCCACCGCCTCGTGACGGCCGTCGCCCAGGTTGCGGGTGACGATATTGGCCATGCCGGCCTGGGTGGTGATGTTCCAGAAGCTGTTGCTCAACTGGATGGCTTTTTTGATATTGGCGTGTTGATGCATGTTTCCCCCCCTCGTATGGTTTGACGGCGGCCGTCAAGGCCGCCTCGTCCGGCCTATACCCGTTCCAGAATCAGCGCCAGGCCCTGTCCCACGCCCACGCACATGGTGCACAGCGCGTAGCGCTTGCCGCCGGCCTGCAATTGCGCGGCGGCGGTCAGCGCCAGCCGGCTGCCGCTCATGCCCAGCGGGTGGCCGAGCGCGATGGCGCCGCCCTTGGGGTTCACCCGTTCGCAATCGTCGGGCAGGCCCAGCGCGCGGGTGACCGCCAGCGCCTGGGCGGCGAAGGCCTCGTTCAGTTCGATGACGTCGATGTCCTCGATGCCGAGGCCGGCCTGGCGCAGCGCCTTGCGGCTGGCCTCGATCGGGCCCGCGCCCATGATGCGCGGCGCGATGCCGGAGCTGGCCGAGGCCAGCACCCGCGCGCGCGGACGCAGGCCGTGGCGTTGCGCCGCCGCGGCCGAGGCGATGATCATCGCCGCCGCGCCGTCGTTGACGCCGGAGGCGTTGCCGGCGGTGATGCTGGACTCCGGGCCGAACAGCGCCTTGAGCTTGGCCAGTTCCTCCAGAGAGGTCTGGCGCGGGTGTTCGTCGCGGCTGACGATCAGCGGGTCCTGCTTGCGGTGCGGGATCGTCACCGGGATGATCTCCTCGGCGAAGAGGCCGGTTTCCAGCGCGGCGAAATAACGCTGCTGGCTGCGCAGCGCGAAGGCGTCCTGATCCTGGCGGCTGATGCCGAATTCGCGCGCCACGTTCTCCGCCGTGGCCGGCATGGTGTCCACGCCGTATTGTTTCTCCATCGCCGGATTGACGAAGCGCCAGCCTATGGTGGTGTCGTAGATCCGCATGTCGCGGCCGAAGGCTTTGTCCGATTTCGGCATCACGAAGGGCGCGCGCGACATGGATTCCACGCCGCCGGCGATCAGCAGCTCGGCCTCGCCGGACTTGACGGCGCGCGCCGCCAGCGCCACCGCGTCCAGGCCGGACGCGCACAGGCGGTTCACGGTCAGGCCCGGGACGCTCTCCGGATAGCCGGCCAGCAGCAGGCTCATGCGGGCCACGTTGCGGTTGTCCTCGCCGGCCTGGTTGGCGCAGCCCAGGATGACTTCGTCTATCGCCGTCGGGTCCAGGCCCGGATTGCGCTCCAGCAACGCGCGCAGCGGCGCCGCGGCCAGATCGTCGGCGCGCACGCCGGACAAGGCGCCGCCGAAGCGGCCGATGGGGGTGCGTACGGCGTCGCAGATGAAAGCGTCGGTCATCGCGGTCTCCTCTCAGCTCAAGCTGGTTTGCGGTTGCAACAGCGCGGACAGCAGATCGCGCGCGGCGTCGATCTCGTCGGCGCAAACGTGGTGGGGCATGTCCGGGTAAACGCGGAAATCCACCTCGGCGCCGGCGCGGCGGAAGGCCTCGGCGCTGCGTTCGATGCGCTCCAGCGGCATCCAGCTGTCGCTGTCGCTGGTGCCGAAGAAGGCCGGGAAGTCCAGCGCCGCGGACGGGGCGCCCCAGGCGGCCTCGTCGGGGCCGAACAGGCCGCCGGAGAAGGCGATCAGCCCGCCTATCGGGCGTGGGCGGCGATAAATGAACTCGGCGGCCAGGCAAGCGCCCTGAGAGAAGCCCATCAGCACGATCCGGCTGTCGGCGAAGCCGTAGCCGCGCAGTTCCTCGATGGTGGCCTCTACGCAGTCCAGCGCCTGGTCCAGCGCGGGCTGATTGCTCTCTAGCGGCGCCATGAAGCTGTGCGGATACCAAGTGCGGTCCTTGGCGATGGGCAGGATGTAGGCGACGTCGGCCAGGCCGATGGCCTCGCCGTTCTTGTAGGCGTCCTGGGCGCTCTGGCGGCGGCCGTGCAGCAGCACCACGGCGAGTTTGGCCTGGTTCAGCGGCGCGCCGTAGATTTCCAGGCCGTGTTCTTTATGTGGATTGGGATCGATTGTGCTCATGTAGTGTGTCCTTTAGTGGATGCCCAGAATTTGCTTGGCTTCGGCGGGGGAGGCGATCTCGCGGCCGACTTCGCCGGCCAGGCGCGCCAGGCGCTCCACCAATTGGGCGTTGTCTCGGGCCAGTTCGCCGTAGCGGTAATAGACGTTGTCTTCCAGGCCGGTGCGCACATGGCCGCCCAGCAGCAGGGTGTGCAGATTGATCGCCAGCTGGTGTTTGCCTATGCCCAGCGCCGACCACACGCTGTCCTGCGGAATGCTTTCGACGAAATGCAGCAGGTTTTTGCAGGTGGCGGCCGCGCCGCCCTGTATGCCCATGGCGAAGCTGAAGCACAGCGGGCCGCTCAGATAGCCGTCTTCCTGCAGTTTCAACGCCTCGCCGATGATGCCCTGGTGATAGACCTCGATCTCCGGCTTGGCGCGGTATTCGCGGATGTCCAGCGCCAGCGCGCGAGCCAGCTCCGGCGGGTTGATGAAGGGCTTGCTGCCGTGGTTGACTGAGCCGCAGTTGAAGGAGGCGATGTCCGGACGGAAGGGCAGATGGTTCCAGGCTTCCTTCTTCTCCAGCTGTGGCGGCAGATTGAGGCCGGAGGTGCTCAGATTGATCAGGATGTCGCAGCGCTCGCGGATGCGGCGGACGATATCGCCGTAGATGTCCGCGTCGTAGCTGGGCGTGCCGTCCGGGTTGCGGGCGTGGATGTGGACCACCGAAGCACCGGCGTTCCAGCATTCATAGGCGGCCTGGGCGATTTCTTCCGGCGAAAACGGCACGCCCGGATGTTTCTGCCGGCTGGTGATACCGCCGTTGACCGCGGCGGTGATGATGAGTTTTTGCATGGTGGGAAAGCTCTCTAAACAGGGATGGGGAAGCGAGAAGGCGCGTGCGCTCAAATCTTGTTGTCGGCGGCCGCGGTTTGCGGCTGGCCGGCGGTGTCCGGGCGCTTGGATACCAGATAAATGCCGACGCCGATCAGCACGCCGCCGATCAGCTCATGCAGCGACAGCGAATAGCCGAAGGCGGCGAAGGAAATCAGGGTGGCGAACAGCGGGGACAGAAACAGGAAACCGCTGGTGCGCACCGCGCCGCCCAGGTCCAGCGCCATGAACCACAGCGCCATCGCGCCGGTGGTGGCCGGCAGCGCCAGCCATAGGAAGGCGGCCAGCACCCGCTCGCTGTGAGGCAGTGTCGGGACTTCGCCGCCGGCCCAGGCCAGCAACGCCAGGCAGGCCGAGCCCACCAGCATCTGCCAGAAGGTCAGCGCCCAGACATTGATCACGATGCGGCTGCCCTTGATCACCAGCGTGGACGCCGCCCAGCAGGCGGCGCCGCACAAGACCAGCGCGTCGCCGGCGCCGAAGCCGTCCAGCTTGTTCAGGCCGATGCAGACAGCGACACCGAAGAAGGCCAGGACCAGGCCGACGGCGGCCAGAGGGTGGATTTTTTCCTTCAGCGCCAGCCGCGACATCAAGGCCACGATCAGCGGGGTGCAGGCCATCAGGATGGCGGCCTTGGCCGGGGTGGTGCTGCGCAAGCCGATATTGAGAAAGCCCATTGATCCGGCGGTCTGCAACAGCCCGATCAGCACCAGCACGCCCCAGGGGCGAGGGCGGACGAAGGCGCGCGGATAGCGGAAGCGCTGCCACAGCAGAATGGGCACGATGCCGGCGGCGGCGGCGGTGAAACGCGCCACAGCGGCCCACAAGGGCGGCATTTCCGACAGCACGATCTTGGAGGTTGGAAAAGTGGAGCCGAACAGAAAGGTGGCGGCCAGAATCAGCAACCAATAGCGTTTGGCGTTGTAGTTGGGATGAGACATGGTCACCTGGCCAGGCAGCGGTTTCAATAGCCATTTATCATATTGAAACGGTTTGGTTCAGGCTTCTTGCCAGCGGACAATTACTGCGCCAAAACGGACAATCATGCTGCGCTGCGGCAAAGCCGTGTCGGCGCGCGGGTCCGCGGGGCGGAGGAGGGGCGGTTCAAAGCCTCGCTTTTGTCGGCGGGGCTTTTAACCGCGGATGGGATCAGGAGAAGTACTGGCTGGGGGCCGCGTTCATGATGCGGCGGAACATGGAGGAAAACGCGCCGGGCGTTTCATAACCCAGATCGGAGGCGATCAGGGTCACCGGCTCGCCGGCGCCCAGCCGCGGCAGGGCCGACATCGCGCACACTTGCTGGCGCCAGTACAGATAAGACATGCCCAGCTCCTGCTGGAACAGCCGCGCCAGCGTGCGGCTGGACGCGCCCACCAGTTCCGCCCATTCGTTAAGCCCGCGGCGGTCGCCGGGATTGGCCAGAATCGCCGAGCACACCCGCTGCAAGCGTTGGTCGCTCAGCGGCGGCAGCGGCAAGGCCGTTTCGCCCGACCATTCGATTTCGTCGATCAGCAAGTCCAGCAAGCGGCCTTCTTTTTGATCGGCGTGCGGAATGCCGCGCGTGCGCATCAGGCGGATGATGAGTTCCCGCATCAGCGGCGAAATGGCGATGGCTTTGGAGTGGCGCGGCAATTGCGCCAGATAGTGCGGGGACTGGATGTACAGGGTACGCAAGGACACCGTGCCGCGTGCGCGCATGCTGTGCTCCACCGCGGGCGGCATCCAGACGCCGCGCTGTGGTGGCACCAGCCACAGACCATCGGTGGTGGATAGTTCCATCACGCCGGAAACGGCGAAAATCAGCTGGCCTTCTCGGTGTTGGTGGCGGCCGACTTGATGACCGCTGGGAAAGTCCTTGGACATGCTCCACGCGGCGAAGTCCGGCAGGGCGTCATTGGATTCTATGGCCATGCGCTTGCTTTCTTATTTGAGGGTAGCCCGGTTCCGCGCGGCTTGCGGCCCTGTTGTGCGGGCATCTTCAGCCGTCGGTTCAGGCTCATGATACTGCAGTGCACAAAATATTCATACAGTATAAATTGTGTCTATTTCAATGCGAATGCCTTGGGGCGGCGGAGCCGCCCGCCGCAGGGACGAAAGAAAACACCGCGGCCGGAAGGCCGCGGTGCGCAGGAGGATGGTTAAGAATAGCGATGCTTCGTCAGAAGCTCAGCCCAAAGCCGCGCGCGTAGCGCAGCGCGCCCGGCTGGCCGTTTTCGTCCAGCGCGTGGATGGCCACCGGCAGCTTGCCGCCGGGCGGGATAGCGCCCAGCATCACGTCCACCAGCGCCGGCATGGACGGCCCGCGCAGGCCGTTCTCATAGCCGTAGTAGGCGTAGGTGGCCAGCGTGGCGTCGGCCAGATCGTCGTAATTGATCACGTCGTAAGGCGCGCGCAGGGTTACGTGGATCAGCTTCTTGCCTTGCCGCTTGGCGTATTCCATCGCATTGCGCATTTGCTGCGCCTCGCTGAGCGGCGGCGCGGACAGGCTGCGGGCGAAGCGGGTCCGGAGCGCGGGCAGGTCTTCCGCCACATTGAAGACCAGGGATCCGTTGCCGGCGGCCGGCGCCGGCTCGGCCTGCAGGCTGCGCTTCATCCGCGGCGCGAGGGCGGGCGCGTTGGGGTCGCCGTTGCGCTCCACCGGGCTGACGCCGGTGGCCAAGGTGCCGATGACGACCACGTCGGCCTGATCGATCGCCTGTTGCTGCGCTTCCCACGGCGTGGCGCTCAGCTTGGCGCCGCTGACCTGGCGATAGCCTTTTTCATCGAAGCGGCGACGCATCGCCTCGGCCTGTTCGCCCCAGGGCGTCAGGATGAAGATGCGCTGGCTGGGAGAGCGCAGCGGCAGCGCCGCGCCCTGATTGCGCAGCAGGGTGATGGATTGCCGGGTGATCTTGTCTTCCACCGCGCGATGCTCCGCGCTGCCTATGGTGCTCAGCGCCGGCAGCGGCTTGGCCTCGCCGGCCGGGGTGACCTCGTTGCGCAGCTTCATCGCCACGATGCGCCGTGCCGAACGGTCCAGTTCCGCGCGATTGATCCGGCCGTCGGCCACCGCGGCGGCCACTTGGTCTATCAATTGACGCAGCCGGCCGGCCTGCGCGGCGGTGCGGAACTCCGTGGGCATTAGCGCGATGTCCACATCGGCCTGGAACACCTTGATCACCGCGTCGCCCTGCTCGAAGAAATCGCTGATGCCCTTCATGTCCAGCGCGTCGGTGACGGTGACGCCCTGGTAGCGCATCTCGCCGCGCAGGATGTCATGCTGAATTTTGCGCGACATCGTCGCCGGCGCGATCATGCGTTCGCCGTTGCGGGCGGTGATTTGGCTGCTGTCCAGCGCCGGGTACTGGATGTGGGCGGTCATGATCATCTCGGGCGGCTGGCCGGAGGCGATGGCTTGGCGGTAGGGCGCCAGGTCGATGGCGTAGGCGTCGGCGCGCGATTTGTTCACCACCGGCAGGCCGTAATGGGAGTCGGTGGCGGTATCGCCGTGGCCGGGGAAGTGCTTGAAGGAGCCGATCACCCCTTGCTCGCGCATGCCCTGCGTGGTGGCCTGCCCCAGCAGGCTGATGGTGGCCGGATCGTCGCCGTAGGCGCGGACATTGATCACCGGATTGAGCGGATTGCTGTTGACGTCCACGTCCGGAGCGAAATTGACGTTGAAGCCGACGGCGCGGATCTCGGCGGCCAGCACCCGGCCGGAGTCTCGGGCGAGGCGGCTGTCCCGTGTCGCCTGATAGGCGGCGCCCAGCGCCATATTGCCGGGAAAGCTAGTGGCCAGCGGGCGCGGCAGGCGGAACACATTGCCGCCTTCCTGGTCCGATCCGATCAGCAGGCCGACCGGGCTGTTCTGCGGCCGTGCCTGGCGGATCTGCTCGGACAGACGGCGGGTTTGCTGTAAATCGCTCAGATTGTTGGCGAACAGAATCACGCCGCCGATGGCGTTGTCGCGCAGCGCGCGGCTGGCGGCGTCCGGCAAATCGGTCATGCCGGCGGTGCAGGCGGGCTGATCGTCCGGGCACCAGTAGCGGAAGGCCATCATGATTTTCTGGCCGATCTTCTCGCGGACGCTCATTTGTTCGACGATGCGCGCGGCTTGCTGCTCGACGCTGGGCTGCTCCAGGCAGCCGCTCAGCAAGGCCGGCAACAGCATCAGCGCCGGCAGGCGCAGGGAAAGTGATTTGGACATGGTTCAACCTTGTGCTGAAGTGGAAACATCCGGAATGGCGGGCCGCCCCGTTTTTGCCGCTTGTTATATCGGCCTAGGCTTAGGCCCGTGGACAGTCGTGGAGGCTGGGATCTCTTTTTGTGAATATGTTCATTTGTGAATGGTTATTGTTAGTAATGGATTGCGCGTCGGACGCCCCTGCCAGGGCGCGCTCGGCGCGAACAAGCGCTCGCCGAGACTAAAGCTTATGAAATTCAATTTTTGAAAAAGTTGCCTGCGGCAAGGAATTGCCTGGCGCTGTGCGACGCATCTACTTGATTGCTTGGCGTTTTTGTCTCAATGCTTGACCCTGGATCGGCTACGGGAGGATAATTCATGCCTTTTTTCAAACGCTTAGCGCGCTGGCGGGCCGGTTGGCCGCCGACGCTGGGTGGCGATTGGCTTTCGGGTGGATAGGGATACGATGCAGGACAGCGGAGTGAAGCATTCTAGGGTTCAGGAGAGCGGCGGCTTGCCGCCGCGCCGCCTGTCGGTGGCGCCGATGCTGGATTGGACCGATCGACACTACCGCTATTTCGCGCGCCAAATCACCCGGCACACCTGGTTGTATACCGAGATGGTCACCACCGGCGCGCTGCTGCATGGCGACGTCGAACGCCATCTGCGCTTCGACGAAGCGGAACACCCGCTGGCGCTGCAACTGGGCGGCAGCGAGCCGGCGGAGCTGGCGCGCTGCGCCAGGCTGGCGGCGGAATGGGGTTACGACGAAGTCAATCTGAACGTGGGCTGCCCGTCGGAGCGCGTGCAGAAGGGCGCTTTCGGCGCCTGTCTGATGGCCGAGCCGCAATTGGTGGCCGACTGCGTCAAGGCGATGCGCGACGCGGTGTCCATCGACGTGACGGTCAAGCACCGCATCGGTATTGATCGCATCGAGCATTACGATTATCTGCGCGACTTCGTCGAGCAAGTGGCGGACGCCGGCTGCCGCACCTTCATCGTCCATGCGCGCAACGCCATCCTCAAGGGCCTGAGCCCCAAGGAAAACCGTGAAATTCCGCCGTTGAAATATGATTACGTCTACCGGCTGAAGCGGGAGCGCCCGGATCTGGAAATCCTGATCAACGGCGGCGTCAAAAGCCAGGCCGACATCGACGAGCATCTGCGCCATGTGGACGGCGTGATGGTGGGGCGCGAGGCCTACCACAATCCCTGGCTGATGGCCGATTGGGACCAGCGCTACTACGGCGTCGGCGCCGCGCCGGAGCGCGAGCAGGTGGTGGCCGCGATGATGCCCTATGTGGCTGCGCGCCTGGCCGAGGGCCACAAGACGCGCAATATCGCCCGCCACATCCTGGGCCTGTTCCAGGGCATTCCCGGCGCGCGCAATTGGCGGCGCATGCTGTCCGACGCCAAGCTGCTGGACGGCGCCGACGAGCGCCTGCTGCTGCAGGCCTTGGAAGCGACGCTGGGCGCCGCCCGCCGCTCGGAATAAACAGCATGAACCGCCTGGCCGCGGCCAGGAACGGATTCGCGGCATCGGGGTCTGCTGTAGCAAGGCGAGAGCGCTGTTCTTGCCGAGGCCGGGCCCGACGCCGCCATATTTAAGAACGTGTTGACGATCCAGCGAGCAAGCGCGAGACAAGGCGGAAGCTGCCGAGAAAAAGGCGCGCGTGGCGCATGAGCGTCTCGACGCCGCGCGCCGCGTCAGCTCCCGCGAAGCGCTGCGGATCGTGAACAGGTTCCAAGTCGCGGGACTTCCCAAGGGAGGCCCGCCATGGCGGCTTGCCGCCTTTTCTGTTCGCCATGCTGGTCATGGCTGTCTGGAGGTGAATCTGAATTGAAAGCGCTGAAGCTTGTCCTATTGTCCTCCGTTCTGTCGTCCGCCGTCTGGGCCGGACCCAAGGACGTCTTGCACATCTATAACTGGAGCGGCTCCTTGTCGGACGCCATCCTCCGCCAGTTCGAGAAAAGCTGTGATTGCCGCGTGGTACAGAATTACTATGGCGACAACGAGGAAATGCTGGCCAAGCTGGCGGCCGGGGCCAAGGGCTACGATATGGTGTTTCCGTCCAGCTTCGTGATCGAGGCGATGAGCAAGCAGAAGCTGCTGCAGCCGCTGGATCACGCCAAGTTGCCGAATCTGAAGAATGTCGATCCGGCCTATCTGTCCCAAAGCTACGATCCGGGCAACCGCTACACCGTGCCCACGGTGCTGTCGCTGACTTCGGTCGGCTACAACGCGGAGCGTCTGCAGAAACTGGGCATAGACCCGCACAGCTGGTCGGTGATCTTCGATCCCAAGGTGCTGCAGAAGATCAAGGGCAAGGTCACGGTACTGGACAGCTCGCGCGAGGTGTTCGCCGCCGCGCTGTTCTACTTGGGCAAGAACCCCAATACCGCCAGCCAGGCCGACTATCGCGCGGCGCAGGCGGTGATCAAGCAGGCCAAGCCCTACTGGGCCACCTTCTCCAACGCCAGTTATCTGAAAGAGCTGGCGGTGGGCAATATCTGGGTGTCGCTGGGCTATTCCACCGAGTTCTTCCAGGCCGCCGAGGACGCGCGCCTGGCCAAGCGCCGTTTCCACATCGCCAATGTGGCGCAGAAGGAAGGCAATGAACTGGGCGTGGACACCATGGCGGTGCTGGCCAGCGCCAAACGCCCGGACCTGGCGCATCAGTTCATCAACTTCATGCTGGACGGCAAGAACGCCGCCCAATTGACCAATCTCAACGGCGCCACCAATCCGGTCAAGACCGCCGCGCCCTTTTTCCGCGCGGATTTGAAAAGCCATCCGGTGATAGATCCGACGCCGGACACCGTGAAAAAATGGACGGTGCTGCGCGAACTGACGCCGGCGGAGCGGCGCTCGCTGGCGCGGATGTGGACGGAAGTGAAGGTCAGCCGTTAAGCTTGTCTTTAATAGATATTTCGCAGCCCCGGCATTGTCGGGGCTGCGTCGCATTCGATGGAGTTCTCATGTTCGACAAATTAGTGATGGCCAGCAACAACGCTGGCAAGTTGAAGGAATTCGCCGCGCTGATGGCGCCGCTGGGCATACAAGTGATTCCGCAGGTGGAACTGCAAGTGCCGGAATGCCCGGAACCGCACCACACCTTCCTGGAAAACGCGCTGGAAAAAGCGCGTCACGCCAGCCGCGTGAGCGGCTTGCCGGCGTTGGCCGACGACTCCGGCATCTGTGTCGAGGCGCTGTCCGGCGCGCCGGGCGTGTACTCGGCCCGCTATGCCGGCGAACCCAAGTCCGACGCCGCCAACAACGCCAAGCTGGTGGCGGCGCTGCAGGGCGAGGCCAATCGCCGCGCCTGGTATTACTGCGTGCTGGTCTTGGTGCGCCACGCCGACGATCCGCAGCCGCTGGTGGCGGACGGCATGTGGTTCGGCGAAGTGCGCGACGAGGCGGCCGGCGCCGGCGGCTTCGGCTACGACCCGCATTTCTGGCTGCCGCAGCACGGCTGTAGCGTGGCGGAGATGGACGCGGCGGAGAAAAACCGCGTCAGCCACCGCGGCCAGGCGCTGCAAGCGCTGCTGGCCAAGCTGCGCGCGCTGGCATGAAGCGGGTCCCTTCGTTCAGCGCCCGGCCGGCGCGGCTGGAGCCGCAAGGAGCCGCGACGTGCAGGTGAGCAAGATTTCGCTGTCCGCGCTTGGGCTGGGCGGTCAAGTCGGCTTGAAAGAGCTGCCGCCGCTGTCGCTCTACATCCATTTCCCGTGGTGCGTGCGCAAATGCCCGTATTGCGACTTCAACTCGCACGAGCCCAAGAGCGGTTTCGACGAGATGGCCTATGTCGACGCCTTGCTGCGCGATCTGGAATTCAGCCTGCCCGAGGTCTGGGGCCGGCCGCTGAGCAGCATCTTCATGGGGGGCGGCACTCCCAGCCTGTTCTCGCCGCAGGCGATGGACGCGCTGCTGGCCGGCGTGCGCGCGCGCATGCGGCTGCAGCCGGACGCGGAAATCACCATGGAAGCCAATCCCGGCACCTTCGAGGCCGAGCGTTTCCGCGGTTACCGCGAGGCAGGCATCAATCGGCTGTCCATCGGCATCCAGAGCTTCAAGCCTGCGCATTTGCAGGCGTTGGGCCGCATCCATGACGGCGAGGAGGCGCGTCGCGCCATCGATATCGCGCTGAGCCACTTCGACAACGTCAATCTGGACCTGATGTACGCGCTGCCGGGGCAGACCCTGGACGAAGCGCTGGCCGATCTGGACACCGCGCTGTCCTACGGCATCACCCATCTGTCCGCCTATCATCTGACGATAGAACCCAACACCCTGTTTGCCGTGGAGACGCCGCGCAATCTGCCGGACGACGAAATCTCCGCCGACATGCAGGAGGCGATAGAAGCCAGGCTAGCCGCCGCCGGCTTCGAACACTACGAGACCTCGGCGTTCGCGCGGCCGGGCCGCCGCGCGCGGCACAATCTCAACTACTGGCAGTTCGGCGACTATATCGGCATCGGCGCCGGCGCCCACGGCAAGATCAGCAGCCACGCCGGCATCGTGCGCCAGATGCGCTACAAGCAGCCGGCCGCTTATTTGCAGGCGGTGGCCGAGGGCAAGCCCTTGCAAAGCAGCCGCAAGGTGGGACGCGAGGAACTGCCGTTCGAATTCATGATGAATTTGCTGCGGCTGACCGAAGGCTTCGAATTGCGCCTGTTCCAGGAGCGCACCGGCCTGCCGCTGTCCGTCATACAATCCGCCTTGACGCAAGCCGAGGCGCAAGGCCTGATAGCGCGCGATGCCGTGATGTTGCGGCCCACGCTCAAGGGCCAGCGTTTCCTCAATGATTTATTAACCCTGTTCCTGAAAGAAGGAGATGAATAATGGCTAAGGAAATCATCCACACCGACAAGGCTCCGGCCGCCATCGGCGCTTACTCGCAAGCCGTGAAAGCCGGCAACACCGTTTACCTGTCCGGCCAGATCCCGCTGGACCCGGCCACCATGAACGTGGTGGAAGGCGGTTTCGCCGCTGAAACCCATCAGGTGTTCAAGAACATGAAGGCCGTGTGCGAAGCCGCCGGCGGCAGCCTGGACCAGATCGTCAAGCTCAACGCTTATCTGACCGACCTGTCCAATTTCGCCACCTTCAACGAAATCATGGGCCAGTACTTCAGCCAGCCCTTCCCGGCGCGCGCCGCCGTCGGCGTGGCCAGCCTGCCCAAGGGCGTGCTGGTGGAGGCGGAAGCGGTTCTGGTGCTCTAAACCTGCTTACGATCTGCTGCGCTTCGTGAGACGTGGCACGGTGAGTACGTCTTCGAAATGCTCATGTACCGTGTGTACATTCCGCTTTCTCAGCCGTTTTCGCCTTGTCTCGCCTTAGCTCGCGAGATCGTAAACAGGTTCTGAGCGGCCCAACTGCTCGAAATGACAGACCACAAGGCGGCCCAGGCCGCCTTTTTTCATGTTAACTATTTGGACCCTCATTCTAAGCCGTGGAGGTCGCATGAGAGTCCGGATCGCGCTATTGCTATTGCTGCCGGGTCTGGCCTGGGCCCAGGTTTACAAGTGCCGCGACGCGGAAGGTCGGCTGGCCTATCGCGACCAGGCTTGCGCCGACGGCGGCACGGCGGAAGTGTTTCAGCCGCCGCCGCTAAACGTGATGAAGCAGGATGAACGCCAGCGTCGCGGCGTGGCCAAGTATCAGGCCGAGCGTCGGCGCTGGGCCGCCGACGAGGCGCGCGAAGCCCGGCAGCGCCAGGCGGATGGCCGCCGCGCTGAGTTGGCGCGCCAGAGAGAGCTGGACAAGGCGCGCCGGCGCTGTCAAGGTCTGCGGGAGCGTCAGCGGCGCTTGCGGCAGTCCTTGGCGGCTGTGCCGGCCAGGAAGGCGCAGGAGGCGCGTTTGGCCGGTGTGGAAGAGCAGATGGCCGCGGCGGCTTGCCATCAATTCCAGGAGGGGGCATGAGCAGGTATTCGTTCGAATTGGTCAATGTGTTCGCCGAGGAGCGCTTCGGCGGCAATCCGCTGGCGGTGTTCAGCGATGCCAGCGGTTTGGATGATCGCACCATGCAATTGCTGGCGCGGCAGATGAATCTATCGGAAACCGTATTCCTGTTCCCGCATGAAAGCGCGGCGGCGCGGCTGCGCATCTTCACGCCCAGCCAGGAACTGCCCTTCGCCGGCCATCCCACCCTGGGCGCGGCGGCGGTGTTGCACTGGCGCGGAGAACTGGGTGCCAGCTTCCAGTTGCACACCAATGCCGGCCTGATTCCGCTGCGGCATCACGATGGGATTTACTCGCTGCGCGCCAATGCGCCGAGCGAGCGCGGCTCCGGCCTCAGCCGCGGCCAGGCCGCGGCGATGCTGGGCTTGGACCAAGAAGACATCGCGCTGGAACCGGTGTGGCTGGACACCGGCAGTGAGCAATTGTTGATCCGCGCCGCCAGCGCCGGCGCGGTGCTGCGCGCCAAGCCGGTGCATGCCTTGTTGCTGCGGGACGCCACCTTGCGGCCGGGGCGCAGCGTCGCCTACCTATGGCATGAAGATGCCGGCGTGGCCACGGTGCGGCTGTTTTACGAGCAGCAGGGCGCGGTGCTGGAAGACCCCGGCACCGGCTCGGCCTGCGCCAATCTGGGCGGCTGGTGCGCGCTCCATGGCCAGGGGCCCTTGCAATGGAGGGTGGAGCAGGGCGCGGCGCTGGCGCGGCCCAATGTGCTGTATCTGCAAGTGGACGCCGAGCGCAGTATCACGGTAGGCGGGCGGGTGCAGCAGATCGGTCGAGGCGAGATTGTCTTGTAATCCTGGTCCAGGCCGTTGCGGTGCCATTCTTGACGTCGGCATCGGCTGTTGGCATCCTAGAGCCGCTGCTCCAAACCGGCGTTTCAGCGGCTGGCCGCCAGCGCTGCGCAGCGCATCAATAATGACAACCGCCATCAGGGCAAGAGCCGGCCACGGCTTTGCCGGCGGTCCGACTCGCGAGGAAAGATCAAGATGAGCAAATTCGCCAAAGCCGCCTGCCTGGCGTCCGTGCTGGGCCTGTTCAGCCACATGGCGCTGGCTGACAGCGCCGCCGGCGTCTGGAAGACGATAGACGACGAAACCAAGCAGGCCAAGGCCCTGGTGCAGATCAGCGAAAACGCCAGCGGCGAGCTGAGCGGCAAGATCATCAAGCTGTTCGCCAATCCGGAAGCGGTGTGCGACAAGTGCGAGGGCGACAAGAAGGGCAAGCCGGTCAATGGCATGCAAATCCTGTGGGGCCTGAAGAAGGACGGCGCGGAATGGGGCAATGGCAAGATCCTGGATCCCAAGTCCGGCAAGATCTACACCTCCGGCGCCAAGCTGATGGAAGATGGCAAGAAGCTGCGCGTGCGCGGCTATATCGGCCCCTTCTTCCGCTCCCAGGTGTGGGAGCGCCAGTAAGCGGCGACGCGGCCGGATAGCCGATGGGCGGAAGCGATGCGCTTCCGCCTTTTTCTTTATTGGGTACAATCGCTGCTGATGAGCTCCCTAATCGATCCCGCCAATCAAGCGCCGAGCGTGGCGCCGGCTCTGGCCAAGAAGCTGGAAAAGCTGGGCATACGCCGCCGTTTCGATCTGATCCTGCATCTGCCGCTGCGCTATGAGGACGAAACCCATCTATACGCGATCGCCGACGCGCCTTACGGCCAGGCGGTGCTGGTGGAGGGCGAGGTGATCGCCCATGAGATCCAGTTCCGCCCGCGCCGCCAGCTGGTGGCGCGCATCGAGGACGCCAGCGGCAGCCTGGTGCTGCGCTTCATTCATTTCTATCCCAACCAGGTGAAGCAGTTCACCACCGGCAACCGGGTGCGCGCCTTGGGCGAGATCCGCCGCGGCTTCGCCGGCGATGAGATGGTGCACCCCAAGATCCGCGAAGTGGGCAATGGCGCGCCGCTGGCGGAAAGCCTGACTCCGGTCTATCCCACCGTCAACGGCCTGACCCAGCCGGCGCTGCGCAAGCTGATCCACGCCGAACTGGATAGCCAGCCCCTGGGCGAGACGCTGCCGGAGGAACTGGCCGCGCCGCTGCGGCTGACGCCGTTCGCCGAGGCGATCCGCCTGCTGCACCTGCCGACGCCGGACTACAGCGCCGGTCAGTTGGCCGATCCCGGCCTACCGGCCTGGCAGCGGCTCAAGTTCGACGAATTGCTGGCGCAGCAGCTATCGATGCGGCTGGCCTATCGCGCGCGCAGGCTGGGCCACGCGCCGCCCTTGCGCGGCGACGGCAAGCTGAGCCAGGCCTTGGCCGAGCGCCTGCCATTTAAGCTGACCGGCGCGCAGCAGCGTGCTTTGGCTGAAGTCCGCGCCGACCTGACTCAGCCGCACCCGATGCACCGGCTGTTGCAAGGCGACGTGGGTAGCGGCAAGACCATCGTCGCGGCCCTGGCGGCCTTGACCGCGATCGAGTCCGGCTACCAGGTGGCGCTGATGGCGCCGACCGAAATCCTGGCCGAGCAGCATTTCCTCAAGCTGTCCTCCTGGCTGGAGCCGCTGGGCATCCCGGTGCGCTGGCTGGCCGGCAGCCTGCGCAAGAAGCAGAAACAGGAGGCGATGGCGGCCATCGCCAGCGGCGACACGCGGCTGGCGGTGGGCACGCACGCGCTGTTCCAGGACGAGGTGGCTTTTGAGCGCCTGGGCCTGGTCATCGTCGACGAACAGCACCGCTTCGGCGTGGGCCAGCGGCTGGCGCTGAAAGAGAAGGGCGGCGAGCCGCATCAGCTGATGATGTCGGCGACGCCGATTCCGCGCACGTTGGCGATGAGCTTCTACGCCGACCTGGACGTGTCGGTGATAGACGAGTTGCCGCCGGGGCGCACGCCCATCGTCACCAAGCTGATCAATAGCGCGCGCCGCGAGGAGATTGTCGCCCACGTTGCCAAGACCTGCGCCGACGGGCAGCAGGCCTACTGGGTGTGCCCGTTGATCGAAGAGTCGGAAACCCTGCAATTGCAGACCGCGGTGGACACCCACCAGCAACTGACCGCGGATCTGCAGCATTTGGGCGTCGGCCTGGTGCACGGCCGGATGAAGGCGGACGAAAAGGCGGCGGTGATGGCGGCCTTTGCCCGCAACGAGCTGCAAGTGCTGGTGGCCACCACGGTGATCGAGGTGGGCGTGGACGTGCCCAATGCCAGCCTGATGGTGATAGAGCACGCCGAGCGCATGGGCCTGGCCCAGTTGCATCAGTTGCGCGGCCGAGTAGGGCGCGGCAGCGCCAAGAGCGTGTGCGTGCTGATGTTCGACAACCCCTTGTCGGACTTGGCCAAGGCACGCTTGAAAGTGATATACGAGAATGTTGATGGTTTCGAGATCGCGCGCCAGGATTTGCTGATCCGCGGGCCCGGCGAACTGCTGGGCGCGCGCCAGAGCGGCCTGCCCATGCTGCGTTTCGCCAATCTGGAAGAGGATCTGGAACTGCTGGAAGCGGCGCGCGAGCTGGCGCCCTTGCTGCTGGAACGCCACCCGCAAGCGGTGGATGCGCATCTGGATCGTTGGCTGGCCGGGCGCGAGCAGTTTCTCAAGGCTTGAGAGCGCCATGAATAGGGCAAAAAAAAGCGCCTCGGCTGGGGGGCTGAGGCGCAAAGGGATTGCTGCAAACAACAAAGGAGAAACCATGATGAAGCGAGCAAATATTAGCAATTTATAAAATATTGGCACAAGCGCTCCCGGCTTAAAGCTTGACCCAGGTCAATCGAAAACTTTCCGGGCGGAAATGCCAAAAGAAAAAGCCACCGCATGCGGTGGCTTTGCTTGTTTTTGACAGCTTTAAACAGAACTGCAAAAACGGTTAACCGATTTTATTACAGCCAGAGCGAGGCGATGTAGTACAGACCGCCCGCCAGCAGCATCGATACCGGCAGTGTGAACAGCCAGGCCAGCGCGATCGAGCGGATGGTGGACATCTGCAGGCCGGCCTTGTCCGCCACCATGGTGCCGGCCACGGCGCTGGACAGCACCTGGGTGGTGGACACCGGGAAGCCGAACTGGCTGGCGAGGCCGATGGAGATGGCGGCGGTCATCTGCGCCGACACGCCCTGAGCGTAAGTCATGTCTTTTTTGCCTATGCCTTCGCCCACGGTTTTCACCACGCGGCGCCAGCCGACCATGGTGCCGATGCCCAGCGACAGCGCCACGGCGACGATCACCCAGGTGGGCGCGTATTCGGTGGTGGTGGTCAGGTCTTTGCGCAGATTCTGCAGCATCTGCTTTTCATCGGCGGACAGTTTGGGCAGCGCGGAGGCCTTCTTGGCGGCGTCGTCCAGGCACAGCAGCTCGGTGCGCACATTCCAGCGCTGGTCCGAACTCAAGGCGTGGTAATCGCCGCCGTCGCCCATTGTGGCCAGCAGACGTTGAACGGTGGCCGGCGTTTCCAGCGGATGGCATTCATACTGGCTGCTGCCCTTGGACGGCACGATGATCTTGCTCAGTTCCACCTGATTGCGCTCGTAGAACTTCTGCAGATGCACGGCGGCGTCGCGGGTGCGGTCCAGCTGGTAAGGGGTGCTGTCCAGGTCCAGCACGAACTTGGCCGGCACGATGCCGATCAGCACCAGCATGATCAGGCCCACGCCTTTCTGGCCGTCGTTGGAGCCGTGGGCGAAGCTGACGCCCATGGACGACACGATCAGCATGAAACGGGTCCAGAACGGCGGATGCTTGCGGCCTTCCACTTGCTGGCGCTGATAGGGCGTCTTGTGCACATTGCTGTGCGGCCGGTAGCGCCGTAGCAGGATGACGATCAGCGCCGCCAGCAGCGCGCCCACCACGGGCGAGGCCAGTAAGGAGGCGCCAACGTCCACCGCCTTGCTCCAGTTCACGCCGTGGGACAGCGAGGTGCCGTGGATCAGGCTATTGGCCACGCCTACGCCCAGAATGGCGCCGATCAGGGTGTGGCTGCTGGACGCGGGCAGGCCGAAATACCAGGTGCCCAGGTTCCAGGCGATGGCGGCGGTCAACAATGCGAACACCATGGCCATGCCGCGGGTGGTGTTGACCGAGATCAGCAGGTCCACCGGCAACAGGTGCACGATGGCGTAGGCGACGGCGAGGCCACCGGTGATCACGCCGAGGAAGTTGAAAATGCCGGAATAGAACACCGCGAGACGCGGTTTCATCGATTGGGTATAGATAACGGTAGCCACCGCGTTGGCAGTGTCATGGAAGCCGTTGATGAACTCAAAGGCGAGCACGAAGCCCAGGGAAAGCACCAGGGTGATGGCGACGTGGGTCTCAAGCCCGGAAAACAGGTCCAACATGGTGAAATGTGCACACAGTATCGTAAAGGCGCGATTGTTGTGTCCAGGGCCAATGCCGTCAAGTACTTATAAAAAAAAAATAAATGGTGTCGTATTTGTCGGAAAAGCATGCGGAATCGCCTTGACAGACCGGGCCGCGAGAACGGCTGATTTAGACGATTTTTTGCGGCTGTCATGCTGATTTGCCATGTGTTGAACGCCAAAAGCCGCCATGCCGGAAACGGTCATGACGGCGGTCTGGCAACTGGGCGGGAATCAGCCGAACTTGCCGGTGATGTAGTCTTCGGTGGCCTTCTTCTGCGGGGTGGTGAAGATGGAATCGGTGTCGCCGAATTCGATCAACTCGCCCAGATACATATAGGCGGTGTAGTCCGACACCCGCGCCGCCTGCTGCATATTGTGGGTGACGATGGCGATGGTGTAGTCCTCTTTGAGCTCATGGATCAGCTCTTCGATGTGGGCGGTGGAAATCGGGTCCAGCGCCGAGGTCGGTTCGTCCAGCAGCAGCACTTCCGGCTTGGACGCCACCGCGCGAGCGATGCACAGCCGCTGCTGCTGGCCGCCGGACAGCGAATTGCCGGACTGCTTGAGTTTGTCCTTGACCTCGTCCCACAGCGCGGCCTTGCGCAACGCCCATTCGACGCGGTCTTCCATTTCGCCCTTGGACAGTTTTTCGTAGAGCTTCACGCCGAAGGTGATGTTGTCGTAAATCGACATCGGGAACGGGGTGGGCTTCTGGAACACCATGCCCACCTTGGCGCGCAGCAGGTTGACGTCCACGTCGCGGCCCAGGATGTTGTGGCCGTCCAGCAGGATGTCGCCCTCGGCGCGCAGGCCGGGGTAGAGCTCGTACATGCGGTTGAAGGTGCGCAGCAGCGTGGACTTGCCGCAGCCGGACGGGCCGATGAAGGCGGTGACCTTGCGCGAGGCGATTTCCAGCTGGATGTTCTTCAGCGCGTGGAAATTGCCGTAAAAGAAGTTCAGATTCTTGACCTGAAGCTTGGTGTGAATTTCAGCCATGGTCTGCAAGCCTTAATGCGATTGATTTTTCTGGCTGCCCATCCAGCGGGCAACGATGTTCAGCGTCAGCACGCTGAAGGTGATCAACAGGGAACCGGCCCAGGCCAGCTTGTGCCAGTCCTCGTACGGACTCATCGCGAACTGGAAGATCACGATGGGCAGGTTGGCCATCGGCTGGTTCATATTGCTATTGAAGAACTGGTTGTTCAGCGCGGTGAACAGCAGCGGCGCGGTTTCGCCGGAAATGCGCGCCACCGCCAGCAGGATACCGGTCAGCACGCCGGCCTTGGCCGAACGCAGGGTGACGTGCAAGGTCACCTTCCACTGCGGCGCGCCCAGCGCCGACGCGGCTTCGCGCAGGCTGCCCGGTACCAGGCGCAGCATGTTCTCGGTGGTGCGCACCACCACCGGAATCACCAGGATGGCCAGCGCGAAGGAGCCGGCCCAGCCGGAAAAGTGTCCGACCGACACCACGTAGACTTCGTAGATGAACAGGCCGATGACGATGGACGGCGCCGACAGCAGGATGTCGTTGATGAAACGGGTGGCCGGAGCCAGCCAGCCGCGCTGGCCGAACTCGGCCAGGTAGATGCCGGCCAGGATGCCGATCGGCGTGCCGAACAAGGTGCCGAAGGCGGTCATCATCAGGCTGCCGTAAATGGCGTTGGCTAGGCCGCCGGTACTGCCCGGCGGCGGCGTGCTGGCGGTGAACACCTCCCAGTTGAGCCCGGTCAAGCCGTGCTGCAACAAGGTGCTCAGAATCCAGAACAGCCAAAACAGGCCGAAGGCCATGGTGAACATCGACGCGCCCATATTGATGCGGTTCACCAGCCGGCGGCGGCGGTAAACGCTGCTGTCGGCCTTGGAGGAAATGGCGGATTGGGGCGGGCGCAGGGCGGAATTCATAACGGTTTGGCTCATGCGGTTAGCGTCTCTCGTGTTCAGGACGGGCGACCTTCCTGTTTCTTCAGGCGCAGCAGCAGCAATTTGGAGCACGCCAGCACCACGAAGGTGATGAAGAACAGGATCAGGCCCAGTTGAATCAGGGAGGAGAGATAAAGCTCGCCATTGGCTTCGGCGAATTCATTGGCCAGCGAGGAGGCGATGGAATTGCCCGGCTCGAACAGGCCGGCGGCGAAGCGGGTGGAGTTGCCGATGACGAAGGTCACCGCCATGGTCTCGCCCAGCGCGCGGCCCAGGCCGAGCATGATGCCGCCGACCACGCCGGTCTTGGTATAGGGCAGCACCACATAGCGCACCACTTCCCAGGTGGTGGAACCCAGGCCGTAGGCGGACTCCTTCAGCATCACCGGCACCACTTCGAACACGTCGCGCATCACCGAGGCGATGAAGGGGATGATCATGATGGCCAGGATCAGGCCGGCGGTGAAAATGCCTATGCCCATCGGCGCGCCCTGGAACAAAACGCCCAGCAGCGGGATATTGCCCAGGGTGTCGGTCAGCAGCGGCTGCACGTGGTCGGCGAAAATGGGCGCGAACACGAACAGGCCCCACATGCCGTAAATGATGGACGGAATGCCGGCCAGCAGTTCCACCGCGATGCCCAGTGGCCGCTTCAGCCAGGTGGGGCACAGCTCGGTCAGGAACAGGGCGATGCCGAAGCTGACCGGCACGCCGATCAACAGGGCGATGAAAGAGGTGGCCAGGGTGCCGAAGATGGGCACCAACGCGCCGAACTGCTCATTAACCGGGTCCCAGTCGCTGGTGACCAGAAACTTGAAGCCGAAGGCGTGGATGCTGGGCAGCGCGCCTATCAGCAGCGAAATCAGGATGCCCACCAGCAAGGCCAACACCAGGAAGGCGAAGAAGCGGGTGACCCAGCGGAACAGATTGTCCAGCAATAACTGGGTTTTGATTTGCGGCGAGTGACTCAACTTTTGCATATGCATGCTCATTTATCAGACAAAAAGCCGGGGAAGCCTTCCCCGGCCTGCGTGCGTGCATTGTATGCGGCTTAGTTCCACACCGGCTTGCCGCCGTTGTCGGCAATTTGCTTCCAGCTGGCGCGGATCACGCCCTTGATCGCGTCCGGCATCGGGATGTAGTCCAGATCCAGCGCGGTCTTGTCGCCGTTCTTGTAAGCCCAGTCGAAGAATTTCAGCACTTCGCCGCCCTGGGCCGGCTTGTCCTGCTTCTTGTGCATCAGGATGAAGGTGGCGCCGGCGATCGGCCAGCTGTCCTTGCCCGGCTGGTTGGTCAGCAGCAGGTAGAAGCCCGGCGCTTTCTTCCAGTCGGCGTTGGCGGCGGCGGCCTTGAAGCTGGATTCGTCCGGCTTGACGAAGCTGCCGGCCTGGTTCTGCATCAGGCCGAAGGCCAGTTTGTTCTGCTTGGCGTAGGCGTATTCGACATAGCCGATCGCGCCCTTGATGCGGGTCACGTAGTTGGCCACGCCCTCATTGCCCTTGCCGCCCACCGGATTGCCTTTCCAGCTGACCGCGGTGTTGGAGCCCACTTCCTTGGCCCAGTCCGAGGACACCTTGGACAGGTAGTTGGTGAAGATGAAGGTGGTGCCGGAGCCGTCGGAGCGACGCACCACGGAGATGCGCAGGTCCGGCAGCTTGACGCCGGGGTTGAGCTTGGCGATGGCCGGGTCGTTCCACTTGGCCACCTTGCCCAGGTAGATGTCGGCCAGCAGCGGGCCGGTGAACTTCACTTGTCCCGGGGCGATGCCGGGCACGTTCAATACCGGCACCACGCCGCCGATGACGGTGGGGAATTGGGTCAGACCGGATTTTTCCAGCTCTTCCGGCTTCAGCGGCATGTCGGAGGCGCCGAAGTCCACGGTCTTGGACTGGATCTGCTTGATGCCGCCGCCGGAACCGATGGATTGGTAGTTCAGATTGTTATTGGTGCCGGCCTTGTAAGCGGCGGCCCATTTGGCGTACAGCGGATACGGGAAGGTGGCGCCCGCGCCGGTGATGTCGGCGGCCACGGCCGCGCCGGACAGGCAGACGGAGCCCAGTACAAACGATGCGGCCAGACGAACAGACTGTTTCATGCCTACTCCTGAGAATGGATGAGGTGCGTGGTGATGGGCGCATGCTAAGGCTGAAATTTTTCAGGAATATTACAAGTCGTGGAATGGCATTCGATTGCGGACAATCAATGTTGCGTGGCGGGCGGTTTGAGCGGGAAAGAGCGCGGCAGTATAATCGGCGGATATTTCAAGACCATGAGGAGTCGGGGATGTCCGGCAAGCTGGTGATTGGCAACTGGAAGATGAATACTCGCGCCGACAGCGCGCAGGCGTTGTTGGCGGCTTTGCTGGCCGATGAGGCGAGCAACCGCGACTGGGTCGGCGTGGCCGCCCCGGCGGTTTACCTGGCCGGCTTGGGCGAGCGGCTGCGCGGCCAGGCCTTGCGCCTGTGCGCGCAGGATGTCAGCGCCTTCGACCAGGACGGCGCCTTCACCGGCGAGACCAGCGCCGCGATGCTGGCCGATATCGGCTGCGCTTATACCCTGGTGGGCCACTCGGAGCGCCGCCAGTACTTCGGCGAGAGCAATGCCGTCCTGCTGAAGAAAATGCGCGCCGCGATCGCCGCCGGCCTGGCGCCGGTGTTGTGCGTCGGCGAAACGCTGGAGGAGCGCGAGGCCGGCCGTCAGCTGGAAGTGATTCGCGATCAGCTTGCGCTTCTGGCCGAGATAGACCATGGTGAATACGTTGTGGCTTATGAACCGGTCTGGGCCATTGGCACCGGCAAGGTGGCGACGCTGGCGCAAATCGCCGAAATCCATGGCGCGATCAAAAATTGGTGCTTGCAAAACGCCAAGGCCTCCGATAATATTCGCGTCCTCTACGGCGGCAGTGTCAAGGCAGAGAATGCCGAAGCGATTCTGGCGACTGAAAATGTCGACGGAGCCCTTGTTGGAGGGGCATCTCTGGACGCCGGTTCATTCAGGGCAATTTGCCAAGCCGCAGGAAAATTGATATAGTATGGAACTTCTTAAGACGCTTATCTGGATTGTAAATATCCTGTCCGCAGGCACTATTATCGTGCTAGTTTTGATGCAGCACGGCAAGGGTGCGGACATGGGTGCGGCTTTCGGTAGCGGCGCTTCCGGTAGCTTGTTCGGCGCGTCTGGTTCTGCGAATTTCTTGAGTAGAACAACCGCTATTGCAGCGGCCGTGTTCTTCTCGACTTCCCTTGCTCTGGTTTTTCTGTCTGGGGGCGGAAAAAGTGATCTGGGCGTGATGGGGGCCAAGGTTGAACAGGTTGCACCGCAAATCCCGGCCGGTGTGCCTAGCGATAAAGCTTCGGGTACGACATCGAAAATACCGGAGTAACAATTAAAGCTTGCTGTGCCGACATGGTGAAATTGGTAGACACGCTATCTTGAGGGGGTAGTGGCGAAAGCTGTGTGAGTTCGAGTCTCACTGTCGGCACCACCATTCAAAAACAGGCCACCGGGACTCCGGTGGCCTGTTTTATTTGGAGCCAAGGGGGGTGACCCCCTTTCTTTCGTGGGGGTGTACGGGAAATGCTGCAAAATTACTTTCCCATTCTGCTGTTTGTCTTGGTCGGACTGTTGGTCGGCGTAGGCCCTATTTTATTGGGCAAGCTGCTGGCTCCCAACCGTCCCGATCCAGAGAAACTGTCTCCGTATGAGTGCGGCTTCGAGGCTTTCGAAGACGCTCGCATGAAATTTGACGTCCGCTATTATCTGATAGCCATCCTCTTCATCCTGTTCGATCTGGAAGTGGCCTTCCTGCTTCCGTGGGCGGTGGTGTTGAAGGAGCTGGGTACGTACGGCCTCGGCGTCATGGTGGAGTTCCTGGGCGTATTGACCCTGGGCTTCGTCTACATGTGGAAAAAAGGAGCTCTGGAATGGGAGTAGAAGGTATTCTGGAGAAGGGGTTTGTCACCACGACGGCTGACAAGCTCATCAATTACACCCGAACCGGTTCGCTGTGGCCGATGACCTTTGGTCTGGCCTGTTGCGCGGTGGAAATGATGCACGCTGGCGCGGCGCGTTATGACCTGGACCGTTTCGGCATCGTGTTCCGCCCCAGCCCGCGCCAGTCCGATCTGATGATCGTGGCCGGCACGCTGTGCAACAAGATGGCCCCGGCCCTGCGCAAGGTTTACGACCAGATGGCCGAGCCGCGCTGGGTGATCTCGATGGGTTCCTGTGCCAACGGCGGCGGCTATTACCATTATTCCTATTCAGTCGTGCGCGGCTGCGATCGCATCGTGCCGGTCGACGTCTACGTGCCCGGCTGTCCGCCAACTGCAGAGGCCTTGCTGTACGGCATCATCCAGCTGCAGAACAAGATCAAACGCACCAACACCATCGCCCGCTAAGGTAGAAACTTATGGCCTCCAAGAAAATGGAAGCGTTAGGGTCGGTAGTGCAGCAGGCGCTGGGCGACAAGCTCGTGCAAAGCACGCTGGCTCTGGAAGAGCTGACCATTGTATGCAAGGCGGCGGACCTGATCGCCGTGGCGACCACGCTGCGCGATCACGCCGACCTGTCTTTTGAGCAATGCATCGATTTGTGCGGCGTGGACTACAGCGCATACCGCGATGAGGTATGGGACGGTCCGCGCTTCGCCGTTGTCTACCATCTGTTGTCGGTCAAGCACAATCAGCGCATCCGCCTGCGCGTGTTCGCCGAGGACGACGGCTTCCCCGTGGTCGCGTCGGTCGTCGGCGTCTGGAGCGGCGCCAACTGGTTCGAACGCGAGGCGTTCGACCTGTTCGGCATCGTCTTCGACGGCCACCCCGACCTGCGTCGCATCCTGACCGATTATGGCTTCGTCGGCCATCCGTTCCGTAAGGACTTCCCGCTGTCCGGTCACGTGGAAATGCGTTATGACCCGACCCAACAGCGCGTGATCTATCAGCCGGTGACCATCGAGCCGCGCGAGATCACCCCGCGCATCATCCGCGAGGAGAACTACGGTGGCTGAAATCCGTAACTACACCCTCAACTTCGGCCCGCAGCACCCGGCCGCACACGGCGTGCTGCGCCTGGTGCTGGAACTGGACGGCGAAGTCGTCCAGCGCGCCGACCCGCACATCGGCCTGCTGCACCGCGGCACCGAGAAGCTGGCCGAGAGCAAGACCTTCATCCAGTCGCTGCCCTATATGGACCGTCTCGACTACGTGTCCATGATGTGCAACGAGCATGCTTACTGCCTGTCCATCGAGAAGCTGCTGGGCATCGAAGTGCCGGAACGCGCGCAATACATCCGCGTGATGTTCGCCGAGATCACCCGCCTGCTGAACCACTTGCTGTGGATAGGCGCGCACGGCCTCGACATCGGCGCGATGACCGTGTTCCTGTACGCCTTCCGCGAGCGCGAAGACCTGATGGACTGCTATGAAGCGGTGTCCGGCGCGCGTCTGCACGCGGCTTACTTCCGTCCCGGCGGCGTGTATCGCGATCTGCCGGACAGCATGCCGCAGTACACCGTCTCCAAGATCAAGAACGCCCGCGAACTGGCGCGCCGCAATGAAGGCCGCCAGGGTTCGCTGCTGGACTTCATCGACGAGTTCACCCAGCGCTTCCCCGGCTATGTGGACGAGTACGAGACCCTGCTGACCGACAACCGCATCTGGAAACAGCGCACCGTCGGCATCGGCGTGGTGACGCCCGAGCGCGCGCTGAACCTGGGCCTGACCGGCCCGATGCTGCGCGGCTCCGGCATCGCCTGGGACTTGCGCAAGAAGCAGCCCTACGATGTGTACTCCAAGCTGGACTTCGACATCCCGGTGGGCGTCAACGGCGATTGCTACGACCGCTACCTCGTGCGCGTCGAGGAAATGCGCCAGTCCAACCGCATCATCCGCCAGTGCGTGGAATGGCTGCGCAAGAACCCGGGCCCGGTGATCACCGACAACCATAAAGTGGCGCCGCCTTCGCGCGAAGGCATGAAGGCCAATATGGAAGACTTGATCCACCACTTCAAACTGTTTACCGAAGGCATGCACGTGCCGGAGGGCGAGGCCTATGTGGGCACCGAGCACCCGAAAGGCGAGTTCGGCGTCTACCTGGTGTCCGACGGCGCCAACAAGCCGTACCGCCTGAAGATCCGCGCGCCCGGCTATGCCCACCTGGCGGCGCTGGACGAGATGGCCAAGGGTCATATGATCGCCGACGTGGTGGCCATCATCGGTACTCAGGATATCGTGTTTGGGGAGATTGACCGCTGATGCTGTCCGCTGAATCGCTAGCCAAAATCGATCGCGAAGTCGCCAAATATCCCGCCGACCAGAAACGGTCCGCGGTGATGGGCGCCTTGCGCATCGCGCTGACTGAACGTCGCGAAGCGGGCTCCGCTCCGGAAGAGCGTTGCCTGAATACCGAGGTGATCGAGTTCGTCGCCAACTACCTGCAGATCCCGCCGGTAGCCGCTTACGAAGTCGCCACTTTCTACAATATGTACGACATGAAGCCGGTTGGGCAGTACAAGATCACTGTCTGCACCAACCTGCCCTGTGCCTTGTCCGGCGGCGTCAACGCCGCCGAGTACATCTCCCAAAAGCTGGGCATCGCCATTGGCGAGACCAGCGCCGACGGCAAGTACACCTTGCTGGAAGGGGAGTGCATGGGTGCCTGCGGCGACGCGCCGGTCTTGCTGGTCAACAACCACAAGATGTGCAGCTTCATGACGCCCGAAGCAATCGATAAGAAACTGGCGGAGCTGAAATAATGGCAATCTTCGTCAATGGCGTGATTTTCGATGGCGTCGACACTTCCGATCCCAATTGCTGGCAACTGAGCGCCTATGAGGCGCGCGGCGGCTACCAGGCGCTGCGTCGCATTCTGGACAGCAAGATGGCCCAGGAAGACGTGATCGCCGAAGTGAAGAACTCCGGCCTGCGCGGCCGCGGCGGCGCGGGTTTCCCCACCGGCCTGAAGTGGAGCTTCATGCCACGTTCCTTCCCGGGCGACAAATACGTGGTGTGCAACACCGACGAGGGCGAGCCGGGCACTTTCAAGGACCGCGACATCCTGCGCTTCAATCCGCATTCGCTGATCGAAGGCATGATCATCGCCGGTTACGCGATGGGCACCAAGGCCGGCTACAACTACATCCACGGTGAAATCTTCGCCGAGTACGAACGCTTCGAAGAAGCGTTGGATGAAGCGCGCAAGGCGGGTCTGCTGGGTCAGAACATCCTGGGCTCCGGCTTCAACTTCGACCTGTTCGCCCATCATGGCTACGGCGCCTACATCTGCGGCGAGGAAACCGCGCTGCTGGAATCGCTGGAAGGCAAGAAGGGCCAACCGCGCTTCAAGCCGCCGTTCCCGGCCA
>NZ_JAYSGF010000005.1:0-169986 GCF_041912965.1 Chromobacterium sp.
CTGTAAATCTGACGGCTCTGCCTTCGAAGGTTCGAATCCTTCTCCCTCCACCAGATTCAACAAAAAAGCCAGGCTATGCCTGGCTTTTTTGCGTTCCGCCGTGTCACAGGCCGAGATGGCGCGCATGGAAGCGCAGCTGTTCCTCGATCAGGCTGGAGACAAAGTAGTAGCTATGGTCGTACTCGGCGTGGCGGTACAGTTCCAGCGGATAGCCGCAGGCCTGGGCCGCTTGCTCCAGCGCTTCCGGCTGCAGCTGGGTGTCGAGGAAGCTGTCGGCCAGGCCCACGTCCACGCGCAGCGGCAGGCGCTGCGGCGCGGCGGCGAGCAGCAGGCTGGCATCCCATTCCTGCCAGGTGTCGCGGTCTTCGCCCAGATAGGCGGCGAAGGCCTTCTGGCCCCAGGGCGCGTTGAGCGGATGGCAGATCGGGCTGAACGCCGACACCGACGCATAGTCCTGCGGCCGTTTCAGCGCGCAGATCAGCGCGCCGTGGCCGCCCATGGAATGGCCGGCGATGGCGGGCTTGCCGGTCACCGGGAAGTGGGCGGCGATCAACGCCGGCAACTCCTGGCTGACGTAGTCGTACATCCGGTAGTGACGATCCCAGGGCGCCTGGGTGGCGTTCAGGTAGAAGCCGGCGCCCTGGCCCAGGTCGAAGGCTTCGTCATCGGCCACTTCCGCGCCGCGCGGGCTGGTGTCCGGCGCGACGATGGCCAGGCCCAGCTCGGCGGCCACGCGCTGAGCGCCGGCCTTGTGCATGAAGTTCTCGTCGGTGCAGGTCAGGCCGGACAGCCAGTACAGCACCGGCACGCGCCGCTGCGGGCTGGCCTGCGGCGGCAGATAGACGGCGAAGCGCATGCGGCAGCCCAGCGTCGTCGAATCATGCAGATACTGCCGCTGCCAGCCGCCGAACGACTTGTTGGCGCTGATGTTTTCCAGGTTCACTCGGGTCTCCGGCTCAGTAATGGATCACGGAACGGATGCTCTTGCCCTCGTGCATCAGATCGAAGGCTTCGTTGACGCGCTCCAGCGGCATGGTGTGGGTGATGAAGTCGTCCAGGCGGAATTCGCCCTTCAGATAACGCTCCACGTAGTCCGGCAGCTCGCTGCGGCCGCGCACGCCGCCGAAGGCGGAGCCGCGCCATACCCGGCCGGTGACCAGTTGGAACGGACGGGTGGAGATTTCCTGCCCGGCGCCGGCCACGCCTATGATCACCGATTCGCCCCAGCCCTTGTGGCAGCATTCCAGCGCCGCGCGCATCACTTTGACATTGCCTATGCATTCGAAGGAGAAGTCGACGCCGCCGTCGGTCATCTCCACGATCACGTCCTGGATCGGCTTGTCGAAATCGTTGGGGTTGACGCAATCGCTGGCGCCCAGCTTTTTCGCCAGCTCGAACTTGCTGTCGTTGATGTCGATGCCGATGATGCGGCCGGCGCCGGCCATGCGCGCGCCGATGATGGCGGACAGGCCGATGCCGCCCAGGCCGAAGATGGCCACGCTGTCGCCGGCCTTGACCTTGGCGGTGTTGATCACCGCGCCCATGCCGGTGGTGACGCCGCAGCCCAGCAGGCACACTTCTTCCAGCGGCGCGGCCGGGTTGACCTTGGCCAGCGAGATTTCCGGCAGCACCGTGTATTCGGCGAAGGTGGAGGTGCCCATATAGTGGTAGATGGGCTTGCCGTCCTTGGAGAAGCGGGTGCTGCCATCCGGCATCAGGCCCTTGCCCTGGGTGGCGCGGATTTTCTGGCACAGATTGGTCTTGCCGGACAGACAGAATTTGCACTCGCGGCATTCCGGGGTGTACAGCGGGATCACATGATCGCCCACCGCCACGCTGCTGACGCCGGGGCCGACGGATTCGACGATGCCGCCGCCTTCATGGCCCAGGATGCAGGGGAACACGCCTTCCGGGTCTTCGCCGGACAGGGTGAAGGCATCGGTGTGGCACACACCGGTGGCCACCATTTTCACCCGTACCTCTCCGGCGCGCGGCGGCTGCACTTCCACTTCTTCTATGCTCAGCGGCTGGCCCGCGGCCCAGGCCACGGCGGCCTTGCACTTGATGATGTCCTGGCTCATGAGCCCTCCTTGGTGTTGGATCGCCGTAGCGGGCCGAAGGCCGCGACGGCAAAACTTTGATTGTATTTCCCTCGTTTGAATAGATAATCGTCGCAATTGGTAAATGATTTTTTCCGAGGTGAAATAATGTTGGGTTGGGAAGGCATTTGCGAATTCGTCAGCGTGGCGGAGCAGGGCAGTTTCACCAAGGCGGCGCAGGCGCTGGGCATTTCCGTCGCCCAGGTCAGCCGCCAGGTCACGCAGCTGGAGCAGCGCTTGGGCGCCAAGCTGCTGTATCGCACCACGCGCCATCAGGCGCTGACCGAGATCGGAGCGTTGTATCTGCGCCACTGCCGCCAGTTGCTGGATTCGCTGGCGGAGGCGGAGCAGGCGATCTCGCGCCACCAGGCGCAGCCGCAGGGCAAGCTCAAGCTGACCGCGCCGCTGGCTTACGGCCAGAGCCATATCGCGCCGTTGCTGGTGCGCTTCCTGCAGCGGCATCCGCAGCTGGAAGCGACGCTGAACCTGTCCAATCAGGTGCTGGACCTGGTGCAGGACGGCTACGACCTTGCGATTCGCATCGGCCATCTGGAGGATTCCTCGCTGATGGCGCGGCGGCTGGCCTCGCGCCGTCATCATGTGTGCGCGGCGCCGGCCTATCTGGCGCTGCATGGCCGGCCGTTGGAACCGGCGGATCTGGAGCGCCACAGCTGTCTGTCGCTGGGGAGCGAGCACTGGCATCTGCTGGATGGCGGTCGGCGGCGGCAGGTGCGGGTCAAGGGCAGCCTGCGCTGCAATAGCGGCCACGCGCTGGCGCACGCGGCGCGGCAGGGGCTGGGCCTGGCGCAGTTGCCGGATTACTACGTCGCCGCCGGTCTGGCCAGCGGCGAACTGGTCGAGGTGCTGGCCGATTACCGCGAGCCGGAAGAGGGCATTTGGGCGCTGACGCCGCAGAACCGTCAGCTGTCGCCCAAGGTGCGTCTGCTGATGGACTTCCTGGCGGACTCCCTGACCGACGATCCGCTGGCTTTACCGGAATAGCAGGCCGCTTTCGCGGTTGCCAAGCCCGGGCGCAGTGGCAATAATCGCGCATTCGATTTTAGGCGGGAGCGTGGACATGTTGGCGATAGGCGAATGCAGAGTGGAGCGGCTGGTGGTGCACCGGGTGGGCAATGCCTCGCGCGGCGAGGGCGCGCGTCTGTCCGAGCGGGCCAGCGCGGTGGACGAGGAAGTGTCTTCCTTGTTGCTGGGCGGCTATTTGAAGAACATCGTGTCGGACAAGCGCCAGCACCAGTTTTTCCATGAGTCCGATCTCAATCTCAATGAGATTTACCATTTCACCCGCCAGTTCTTCCGCGGCGAGCTGGATTTCCTCGAGGTGTCGCAGCGCATCGCCAAGCATTTGTACGCGCGTTCGCAGCATCCCAACATCAATGCCGGCGATTTGCTGGTGATCCTGTTTTCCGGTCTCAATGACGGCGACCGCGAACTGCGCGCGCTGGGGGTGTTCAAGTCCGAGATCCGCGATGATTTCCTCACCGTGGTGGAGTCCGGCGATGTGTTCGACATCAGCCACGCCTCGGGCATCAATCCGCGGCTGATCGACAAGGGCGCGCTGATCCTGGAGCACGGTCCCACGGTGTATGCGGTGGATCGACTCAGCCGCGAGGCCAAGTTCTGGCTGGAGGATTTCCTGAAGGCGATGCGGGTGCCGGACAAGGCCTCCAGCAGCAAGATGATGGCCAGCGTGGTGGAACAGCTGTCCGAGGAAATCGACGATCCCATGCAGCAGGCGCGCTTCAAGGACGAGTTTCTCAATCTGGTGAGCGGCGAGGAGGATGTGTCGGCCAGGCAATTGGCCAGCGCCGCCGAGAAGTTCGTGCCGCGTGAACAGGTGGAGCAGGCGATGGGTTCCGCCGCCGAATCCTATGGCTTCGCGCTGGACGAGGAAGCGCGCTTGCCGGCCAAGGGAGTGGCGCGGCAACTGGAAAAAACCTTGTCCAAGTATGGTGTCGGCCACGGCATCAGCGTGTTGCTGCCTAGCGGCATTACTTTGAAGAATATCCAGTCGCAGAACGATGGCGAAGGCGAGCTGATGCTGACTTTGCGTCTGAACAAGCGAGATTGAGCGTCGCTGCCCACCCTGAGTCTTCTCGCCAGACAGGGGGCGTCGCCACCTGTCTGATGTCCACTTCCGTCCCTCCATTGTTCCGCATTTGAGAGTTGGCCGACCGCGCAGCGATGCCGCGGCGGGCCTGCTGTCAGACCCACAGACCATCTAGCGGATAAATTTGTTGCTTCCCCTTTGTCTTGCTCAATGCTCCATCTGCGCTGGTGCGTCCTTTTTCCTGAGCGTTGCATATGATGTTCGCTTATTTAATTCATTAATATTTACCAAAACATTAATATCTAAAATAAATTAAATGAGTATCAAAAGATGTATGCGATGTAATTTAAGACAAATCCTATTTGTGGTTTTGGGGACGCTTTTTACTATGGTCTGGTAAAGCCTAATTAAAGCAGCGCAATTAAGCTTGATTAAATACAGGGACGCGCTGGGCGAAAGTGGCGATGATGGGTCGCTGCGTTTACCAGTGGTTTTTATGGAAAGGTGGCTTTTTTCAAATAAATGACTGATGAAGCAATAAAAAATAAAAATCTCTTTGTCATGTGGTGCTGTGATGTGAATCAAGGCCTTGCCGGCGGCATGGTGCTGGCGGGAGGTCTGGCAGGGATTGTTGAACGATTCTTTAGATTCATTGACGCGATTCCAGCTTACGCGGCACTGTGATGCCACATTGTCATTTAAAAGCCAAACAAGGAACCCTGGCAATTAAGCTTATCTAATGCATGCTTTTGGGATGTTGAAAAACGACAGCGCGCAAATGCCATATTTGCGGATATCAGGCTGCCGGTATTCCAAAAGGTAGGGAATCGATGGAAAATCTTAACATTATGCTGGTGTCCGGGCCGCAGCGGGAAAGCGAACCGCTCCAGCGCCTGCTGTTGCAGGCCGGTATTCGCAATATCCGCTGTTGCGGCCATATTCGCGAGGCGGAACAGGAGCTGTTGCGCGAGCCGGTGGACTTGCTGATTTGCGATATCCAGATGCCCGATGGCGGCGGCGCCGAGCTGGTTGCGAAGGTGCACGCCGGCCTGCGCCGCGGCGAACTGGCGGATGCGCCGATGTTGCTGTGGCACAGCCGGGCCAGCAAGACTTTGCAGGAGTCCCATGTGAGGTTGGCGCGCGAGGCGGGTTTCAACTACGTCTGGGCGGCCAGCCTGCCCATGGATGCCGATGCCTGTTTGCGTTTGTTGCGCCAGGTGGTGCAGGCGCGCGCGGCCATGGCCGAGGCGGCCGGCGCCCATGGCGTGCCGGGGCGGCTGGGCACCCGTCCGTTCAGCGAGCAGGAGGTGATAGAGGCGCTGTGTTCCAAGGGCACGATCTCGATTGACCTGCAGCCCTTGGTGCGGCTGCGTGATGGCGCGGTGATAGGCGCCGAGGCGCTGGCGCGCTGTTCGCATCCGACCCGCGGCAATATCCGCCCCGCGGTGTTTTTGCCGGTGGTGAACAAGCTGGGTCTGGATTTGTTGTTGTTTTTCCATGTGCTGGGCGGGGTGATCGCCACGCAGCAGGCCTTGGCCGGGCAGGGTGTGCAATTGCCCATCGCCATCAACGCCTCGGCCGGCACGTTGGCATCGCCCAATATCGTCAGCGAGATCATGTCGCGCTGGGACCGCGCCAAGCTGTCGCGTTCCTTGCTGGTGATAGAACTGACGGAAAACATTGAGCCTGAAATCGGCCTGGACCTGATGGTGGCGCTGAACCAGCTGCGCGCCAATGGTTTCGGCATCGCCTGCGACGACTACGGCATCGGCATTTCCTCGTTGAAGATGCTGTCCGACATGCCTTTCTCTTCCTTGAAGCTGGACCAGTTGTTCGTCGCCTCCATGCTGGAAAGCTCGCGGCACTATGAAATCGTCCGTTCCTCCATCCAACTGGGCAAGGAGTTGAAGCTGCAGGTGGTGGCGGAAGGGGTGGAGAGCTCAAGGCATATCAAGGCTTTGCGGGAGATGGGCTGCGAAGTGGGGCAGGGCTTCGGCCTGCATCGCCCGATGGCGCCGCAGCGCTACATCGAATTGTTGCAGCAGGAGCGGCTGGCGTGGCATTGACGCGATGCCGGCGCGGCGCGCGCGGCGATAGCGGCTAGGGATGGTTGCGTCACGACACAGGCTTGCGGGGGAGGGGATATCCGGGAATGGTTTCCGCAAGTCGCGACGCTAACCATATTGAGCCAATTTTAATGAGAATGGCATGAAAAAAAGAATATCGCTGATGATCCTGGATGATCACGACGTGGTCAGGGTAGGGCTGGAGGCCAGCCTCAAGCGCTACCCTGAGTTCGAGATCATCGGCAGCTTCGCCCATAGCACCCAGCTGTTGTCGGTTTTCCGCGAACGCCTGCCGGACGTGCTGCTGATGGATTTCTCCCTGGGCAGCGACGAAGTGGACGGCCTGAACCTGATCCAGTCCATCAGCGTGCGTTATCCAGAGTGCAAGATCCTGGTGCTGTCGTCGGTGGACCTGGTCGGCACCATCAACTTGATGCTGCGCGCGGGCGCCAGAGGGTTTTTCAGCAAGGCGCAGCCGGTGGACGCGCTGGCTGGTGCGATCCGCAGCGTGCATGCTGGCCGGGTGTATCTGACCGCCAAAATGATGAGCGAGATGGACCTGCTGCTGTCGGGCGATTGTAAACGAGGGGACGGCAACACGCTGGACCCTTATTCGCGCTTGTCGCCGCGTGAGCGCGAAGTGGTGCGTTGCTGTCTGGACGGCATGAGCACCAGCCAGATCGCGGACAAATTCTCACGCAGCATCAAGACGGTCAGCACCCAGAAGAAGGCGGCGTTCCAGAAGCTGGGCATCAGCACTGACCGCGAGCTGTTTTTACTGCATTCCAAATTGGAGTAATGGTGCGACTTCTACACCTGAGCGTCTGGGTGTTGCTGCTGGGCTTGCTGTCCGGCTGCGGCGATCCGGTCGGCAAGACCTGGCTGACCCGTGAAGAGGCCGCATGGGCGCGGCAGCACCCGGTGGTGGATGTGTATGTGCTCAGGTCCAAGCCATTGCCGGAGCGCAAGAACAGCGGCGTGCCCTTCAAGGGCATGGAGGCGTATTTCCTGCAATATGTCGAGGCGCAGACCGGGCTGCGCTTCAATATCGTGCAGGCGCATTCGGTCCAGGAACTGATGGCGGCCACCCTGGGCGGGCGGGCGATGATGCTGGCCAGCATCAATCAGGACGCGATCGGCGATTTGAACCTGAACAAGCATTACTATTTCACTCAGCCGTACTCCTCGCAGCCCTTGATGGCGATCACCCGCCGCGATCATCCGGTGGTCTACGACTTCAACAATCTGCACGGCCAGAAGGTCGCCTTCATCTTCAACGACAATTCCCGTTCCTGGCTGCTGGGAGACAATGCCAGCCTGAAACTGGTGCCGGTGGAAACGCCGACGCAGGCGCTATTGGCCATTCAGGAGCGGCGCGCCGATGTCGGCCTGGTGCCGGAAACCTATGCCCGCTTCCTGCTGCGCCATCGTTTTCCCGAACTGACCAGTTCCGGCGCGCTGCCGGGCTATTACGCGATCTACCGCATGGGGGTCAGCAAGAGCCAGCCGCTGCTCTATGCCATTTTGCGGCGCAGCCTGGAGCGGATGTCGGCCGACGATGTCGACGCGGCCCGCTCCGCCTGGGAGGAGCAGGTGGCGGCGCGGCCGTCGGTCTACAATGTGTTCCGCAGCTATGCCGGCGAGGGCATCGTGCTGGTGCTGCTGTTCTTCGCGCTGCTGCTGGCGATACGCACCACCACCAAGCTGCTGCGCAAGGCGCGGATGGGCGAGGCGGCCAAGAGCGAGTTTCTGGCGGTGGTCAGCCATGAAATCCGCACGCCGATGAACGCCATCATCGCCGCCGGCGAGTTGCTGCAAACCATGCCGCTGGGCGAGCAGCAGCGCGAATTGGTGCTGCAGTCCAATCTGGCGGCCAACAGCATGCTGCAATTGCTCAACAATATTCTCAACGCCTCGCGGCTGGATGCCGGCCAGGAGCGGCTGGAACCGTTCTTCGTCGATGTCGGCGGCATTCTGGAAGGGCTGGTCAGACTGTATGCGCTGGCGGCCAAGATGAAGGGGCTGGAGCTGCATTACGTTTGCAATCTGCCGCCGCGGGCGCTATGCCTGGACCCTTCGCACCTGCAGCGGGTGTTGCACAATCTGATTTCCAATGCGATCAAGTTCACCGACCAGGGCGCGGTGACGCTGAAGGCGGATTTCCGCGAAGGCAAGCCGGGCGCCGAGCGTGGCTGGCTGGTGTGCCAAGTGATGGACACCGGCATCGGCGTGCCGCTGGCGGCGCAGAAAACCATTTTCGACGCTTTCGTGCAGGCGGATGCCGACATCAACCGCAAATTCGGCGGTTCCGGCCTGGGGTTGGCCATCTGCAAACGCTTGGTGGAGCTGATGAGAGGACGCATCGAGCTGGACAGCGATGGTGTGTCCGGCGCCACCTTCACCATCACGCTGCCGGTGCAATTGGGGCAGGAACTGGCGCGGCGGGAGCCAGAGCCGCCGCTGGCGGAGCCGCCGCAAAAAGTGGGGCAGGGACAACTGGTGTTGGTGGTGGAGGATCACCCGGCCAATCAATTGATGATCTGCGAGCAGTTGCGGCAATTGGGCTGCGCCACCACGGTGGCCAGCACTGGACTGAGCAGCCTGTCCATCTTGAAGGGCAAGCCGGATATCCAGCTGATTCTGATGGATTGCAGCCTGCCGGATATCAACGGCTACGAGGCGGCGCGGCGGATACGCGCGCAGGAGCGGGCGGAGGGCCGCGCGCTGGTGCCCATCGTGGCGATCTCGGCGGCCAATGACGATGCGCACAGGGAAAAGTGCATGAGCAGCGGCATGAACGGGGTGCTGGTCAAGCCATTGCGGATCAAGGACTTGCAGCAGATATTGTTTCTGTGGCTGCCGGACGCGCTACCGGCGGTGGCGGCGCAGCGTTCGGAGCAGTCGGAAGATTTATGGACGCTGTTCGTCGAGCACAACGAGCGGGATTACCACAAGGCGGTACTGGCGATTCAGAACACGCAATGGTCGTCCGCCAGCCAGCATCTGCATCGCATTTACGGCGCGGCCTTGACCATGCGCCAGCCGGAACTGGCCGAGCTGGCGCGAGGACTGGAGGACATGCTGCTGCAGGGCATCACCGAGGGGCTGGCCGAACGGATGGAACGACTGCGCGCGCTGCTGGACCGGCTGGCCGGCGGCTGAATTCAGGCCTGCAACGCCAGCGTGCCGCTGCGGCCGGGGATCTCGCCCATCACCACGCGGCCATTGGGCAGGGAGGCGGCGTCCAGGCTGCTGAACAGTTCTATGCAGCTGCACAGCTGATAGCCCTGGGCCTTCCAGCCCACCAATAGGTGTTCGAAGGTGTAGCCCAGGCGCAGGCCTTCCAGTTCGGCGTGCAGCGTGTAGACATGGCCGGTGGCGGGCTCGTCCTCGGTCAGTTCCAGAATGTGCTTGTGCACATTGTCGGCGGTGAGGCCGTCCAGGCCAATCAACTCGTCCAGCGTCGGCAGTGTGGTGGGCAGCTGCGGCACGCCCAAGGGCTGGCCGGCGGCGTCCACCGGTTGGAACGGGTGGCTGCCGCGGCCATCGGACGCGTAAAGCATGCCCAGTTCACGCTCATAGGCCAGCGCCGCGTCGTTGATCTGCCAGCCGGCGGCGCCGTGGGTGCGCGCCGGTTCGCCGAAGATCCGTTCGAAGCGTTCGGCCGCCTTGCGCATCTCGGCGCGGGTCCAGGCGGCGTCCTTGCCGGCGACGTAATCCTGCCACTTGATGTGGTCCCAGGTGTGGATGCCGACCTCGAAGCCCTGCGCGCGGACTTCGCGCATCAGCTCGGCTTCGCGTTTGCCGATGTCCGGGCCGGGCAGCACGGTACCGTACAGCAGGGTGCGGATGCCGTAGTGCTCCACCACCGAGGTGCGCGACACCTTGGACAGGAAGCCGGGGCGGAACACCCGCTTGATCGCGCGGCCGGTGTGGTCCGGACCCAGGCTGAACAAAAACGTGGCCTTGGCATGGTGCTGCTGCAGCATGTGCATCAGCCGCGGCACGCCGTCGCGGGTGCCGCGCCAGGTGTCGACGTCGATTTTAAGGGCGAGTTTTTTCATGGGGTATCTCTGAAACCGGCGCCGGGCTTTCTATCTCGCCTGGCGCCGGGAGCCGCTTACTCGGACAGGTCGCGGCTGGCGGCCACTTGGTCGCGGTAGTAGTCGTAGATGCCGCGCAGCGCGTCGGCCATGGTCACGCTCGGCTTCCAGTCCAGGTCCGCCATGGTGTTGGCGATCTTGGGCACGCGGTTCTGCACGTCCTGATAACCCTTGCCATAGTAAGCGCCGGAGGTGGTTTCCTCGATCTTCACCTTGTCGGCGTTCAGCTGGTATTCCGGGTAGACGCGGGCCAGGTCCAGCATCATCGCGGACAGTTCGCGGATGGAGTAGTTATTGGTCGGGTTGCCGATGTTGTAGATCTGGCCGGAAGCCTTGCCGTCCTTGTTCTCGATGATCTTCATCAGCGCGCTGATGCCGTCGTCGACATAGGTGAACGCGCGTTTCTGATGGCCGCCGTCCACCAGCTTGATGGTTTCGCCGCGCACGATGTGGCCCAGGAACTGGGTGATCACGCGGCTGGAGCCTTCCTTCGGCGTGTTGATATTGTCCAGGCCGCCGCCGATCCAGTTGAACGGGCGGAACAGGGTGTAGTTCAGGCCTTCCTGCATGCCGTAGGCGTGGATCACGCGGTCCATCAGCTGCTTGGAGCAGGAGTAGATCCAGCGCGGCTTGTTGATCGGGCCGCAGATCAGCTCGGAGTTCTCCGGGTCGAATTCTTCGTCATGGCACATGCCGTAGACTTCCGAAGTGGACGGGAACACCAGGTGTTTCTTGTACTGCACGCACTGGCGCACGATGGGCAGGTTGGCTTCGAAGTCCAGCTCGAACACACGCAGCGGATTGTTGACATAGGTGGATGGGGTGGCGATGGCCACCAGCGGCAGCACCACGTCGCACTTCTTCACGTGGTATTCGATCCACTCCTTGTTGATGGTGATGTCGCCTTCGAAGAAGTGGAAGCGCGGATGGTCTTTCCACTCGGCCACGCGGTCATCGTGCATGTCCATGCCGTAGATGTGCCAGTCGGTGGTTTCGATGATGCGCTTGGTCAGGTGGTGGCCGATGAAGCCGTTCACGCCCAGGATCAGTACTTTTTTCATTGAGATTTCCTTCATCGTCCCCTTGGGGGACCTTGATTTGCATAAGTGTTTCGCGCGGCGAAGGGCGCCGCGGCCCTGTCACCGTCGTGTCAATTCAGCGCCAGCGGTTCCGCCAGTTGTTCCAGCGGCGCGCCGTCCAGCGTGGCGGACAATACTTTCAGGCAACCGCCGTCCACCGCTTCCAGCCACAAGGCGCCGTCATCGGCGCGCAGCCGCGCGCCTTGCAGCGCCTGGCCGTGGCTGCCGGCGCGCAGCGTTTTCCAGATCACCAGCCGGCCGCTTTCGGTGTCGGCGAAGGCGCCCGGGAACGGGTGGCTCAGCGCGCGCACGAAGTTGTGCAGCTGGGCGGCGCCGGCCAGCGGGTCGATGCGGCCGTCCTCCGGCTTGCGGCCGCCGAAATAGCCGCCCAGGCTCAAGTCCTGCTGGCGGAATTCAGTCTGGCCGGCGAGCAGCGCCGGCAGGCTGCGCGCCAACACCATTTCCGCGGCCACGGTGACTTTGGCGAACACCTCGTCGGCATTATCGTCCGGCAGGATGGGCACCGCCATCTGATCGACGATGGGACCGTTGTCCGGTTTGACGTTCATCACGTGCAAGGTGGCGCCGGTTTCGGTTTCGCCGTGGATGATGGCCCAGTTTATCGGCACCCGGCCACGGTATTTGGGCAGCAGCGAGCCATGCATATTGAAGGCGCCGCGCGCCGCGCACTCCAGCAGCGGGGCCTTCAGCATGTGGCGGTAGTAGAAGGAGAACAGGAAGTCCGGCCGCGCCGCCTGCACCCGGGCCAGCACTTCCGGCGTGTTCGGGTCGTCCGGGGTGATCACCGGGATACCATGGTCGCGGGCGACCTGCTCCACGCTGGCGAACCAGATGTTTTCCTTGGGATTGTCGCGGTGGGTGACCACCAGCGCCACCTCCACGCCGCCGCCGAGCAGCGCCTTCAGGCAGCGCACGCCGACATTGTGATAAGCGAACACCACGGCTTTCATGGCTTGTCCTTTTGCTCCAGCACCGCGCCGATCACATAGCGCGGCCTATCCCGCACTTCCTGGTAGATGCGGCCGATATATTCGCCGAGCAGGCCGATGCCGAACAGCGCGATGCCGATTAGCAGGAAGGCGATGGCGAACAGGGTGAACAGTCCGCCCACTTCCGGGCCGACGATGAGCCGGCGCAGCACCAGATAGACCACCAGCACGCCGGAGCCGGCGGAAACCAGCATGCCCAGCAGCGAGAACAACTGCAGCGGCACGATGGAGAAGCCGGTCATCAGATCGAAATTCAGGCGGATCAGGCTGTACAGCGAATACTTGGATTCGCCGGCGAAGCGTTCTTCATGGCCGACGGTGACTTCGGTCGGATTCTGCGCGAACTGGTAGGCCAGCGCCGGGATGAAGGTGTGCAGCTCGTTGCACTGATTGATGGTGTCGATGATGCGGCGGCTGTAGGCGCGCATCATGCAGCCCTGGTCGGTCATCTTGATGCGGGTCAGCTTCTCGCGCAGGTGGTTCATCGCGCGGCTGGCTAGGTGGCGCCACAGGCTGTCGTTGCGTTGGCGGCGGATGGAGCCGACGTAGTCGTGGCCCTTGTCCATTTCCGCCAGCAGCAGCTTGATGTCTTCCGGCGGGTTTTGCAGGTCGGCGTCCAGTGTCACCACCCGTTCGCCGCGGCTGTATTCGAAACCGGCGAGGATGGCGCGATGCTGGCCGAAGTTGCCGTTGAACAGCACCACCCGGGTCACGTCCGGGCGCTGGTCGAACTGCGCGGCGAGCATGGCCGGGCTCTTGTCGCGGCTGCCGTCGTTGACGAAGACGATTTCATAACACACGCCCAGCGCGTCCAGCGCCGGGTAGAGGCGGTCGAACAGCGCCGGCAGCACGTCCTGCTCGTTGTATACCGGGATGACGACGGAAAGATCGATTACGCTTTTCATAATGTTTTATACGCTCAGCACGGGCTTCAGCACGGCGCTCACGGCGGCGCACACGCGTTCCACGTCCTCGTCGGCCATGGCCGGGAACAGCGGCAGGGTGACGGTGCGGCGGCCGATGTCTTCCGCCACCGGGAAATTACCCGGTTGGAAGCCCATCTCGCGGAACAGGGTGAACAAATGCATGGCGGGGTAGTGCACGCCCACGCCTATGCCCAGGTCTTTCATCCGGGCGATGAATTCGCCGCGGTCAATGCTCATCCGCTCCAGCGGCAGCAGCGGCTGGAACATATGCCAGTTGCTCTGGGACATGTCTTCCAGCGGCAGCTCGCAGCCCAGCGCGCGGTCGAAATGGCGGAAATACCGCGCGGCCAGTGCGCGGCGGCGGGCGTTGAAGTCTTCCAGCCGCGGCAACTGGCCCAGGCCGATGGCGGCGGCGATGTCGGTTATATTGGACTTGCCGCCCAGCACGTCCACATCCATGCCGCCGTCGGCGTGGCGGGTGACGCCCTGCAGCCGCAGCTTCTCGAACAGGCGCACCTCGTCCTCGTCGTTCAGCACCAGGCAGCCGCCTTCGCCGCTGGTCATGTTCTTGTTGGCGTGGAAGCTGAACGACACCAGGTCGCCGTCGCTGCCGATGCGGCGGCCGCGCCAGTTGGCGCCCATGGACTGGGCCGCGTCCTCGATCACGCGCAGTCGATGGCGCTTGGCGATGTCGTACAGACGGTCGCGGTCCACCGGCAGGCCTGCCAGGTCCACCGGGATGATGGCGCGGGTGCGCGGGGTGATCGCCGCTTCCACCAGGTTCAGGTCGATATTGCGGCTGGCGCGGTTGGCGTCGACGAACACCGGTTTGGCGCCGACTTTCAGAATCACGTTGGCGGTGGCCACCCAGCTCAGCGGGCAGGTGATCACCTCGTCGCCGGGGCCGACGCCGGCCACTTGCAGCGCCATTTCCAGCGCTGCGGTGGCGGAAGCCACCACCCGCACCGGACGGCCGCCGACATGGGCGGACAGTTCGGCTTCCAACTGACGGGACTTGGGGCCGGTAGTGATCCAGCCGGAGCGCAGCACCTCGCCGACGGCGGCGATGGTGGCTTCGTCGATGTCCGGGCGGGTAAAGGGCAGGAAATCCATGAGAGCCTTTCTGACGTTAGCTGCGGGCGACCAGCACCACGCCGATGATGATGACGCCGATGCCGATCAGCTTCTGCGCGCTCAGCGCTTCGCCGAACAGCCAGTAGGCCAGCAGCGCGTTGACCACATAGCCGATGGACAGCATGGGATAGGCGACGCTGACTTCCACCCGCGACAGCGCCATGATCCACACCACCACGCTGACCACGTAGCAGGACAGGCCGCCGATGATGGGCAGATTGGTGGCCAGCGACCAGCCTATCGGCAGCGCGTTGGCGGCGGAAAAGTCGAAATGGCCGATCTGGCGCACGCCGGCTTTCAGGCACAGCTGGGCGGCGGCATTGAGCAAGACGCCGAGCAGGATCAGGCTGAATTCGATCAACTTCATAAAGAGTCCATTGGTTTTAGCAGTTTCAGGGCTTGGCCACCACCATGCGGCGCGGGTCCTGGTACACCACCCGCATCGGCAGGCGCAGCGCTTGCAGCTCCTGGTAGGTGGCGGGGTCGGTCATCGCCAGCGCGCGCGGCGTGGCGTTCCAGGCGGCGACGAATTGTTCCAGCCGCGGCATCCAGCGCTGCGGTTCCTGGCCTTCGCCGAATTCGAACTCGTCGACGAACTGCACCAGGGTGACCGGCCGGCCCAGGTAGAAGGGGAAGGTCTGATCGTAGTAACGCACCGAGAACACCGGCGTGTCCGCGCGCAGATAAGGCTGAATCTGGGCCACGATCTCCTTGCTGCCTTTCAGCTTGCCGTAGCTGTCATGGCCGGCGGCGGCGATGCTGACGGCGAGCAGGCTGCCGAAGGCCAGCCAGCTCAGCGCGGCCAGCTTGCGCTCGCGGCCCAGCAGACGCCAGGCGGCGACGGCGCAGCCCAGGAACAGCAGCGCCGCGACGGCGACGAAATGGGCGAAGCCGTGCAGCACCGGCAGCGGGGTGTCCTCGGAGGCGAAGCGGTCGACGAAGGGATACACGGCCAGCGCCGCCAGCCACAGCAGCAGCGCCGGCAGCAGGTGCTTTTTCAGCGCGACGGCCGGCATGCGCTGCAGCGTGGGCGCCAGCAGCAGCGCCAGCGCCGGGAACATCGGCAGGATGTAGGACGGCAGCTTGGAACTGGACTTGCTGAAGAAGGCGAAGATGAAGACCGACCAGATCAGCAACAGGCGGCCGACGCGCAGTCGCGCGCCCGGCTCGCGCCAGCCGTCGCGGCACAGCGCCGGCAGCAGGCTGGTCCAGGGCAGCAGGCCCAGCAGCAGATAGGGCACGAAATACCACGGCGCGCCGGTGCGTTTGTGCTCGGTGGTGAGGAAACGTTCCAGGTGCTCGCGGATGAAGAAGAAATGGGCGAAATCGGGGTTGCGCTGCGACACCAGGATGAACCACGGCGCGGTCAGCAGCAGGAACAAGCCCAGCCCGCTCAGCCAGTGCATGCGCTTCCAGAACGCCCATTGCCAGTTCAGCAGGCTGTACAGCACCAGGGTGGCGCCGGGAATCAGCAGGCCGATCAAGCCCTTGCTCAGCGTGGCGGCGGCCATCGCCGCCCAGGTGACCCACATCCAGTTGCGGCTTGCGCGCGCGTCGGCGCCGTCATGCTGCGCCAGCAGGAAGCCGCACAGCGCCACGGTCAGGAAGAAGCTGACCCCCATGTCCAGCGCCAGGAAGTGGCTGTTGGCGATGATCCAGGCGCAGCTGCCGGCGGCCAGCGCCGCGTAGCGACCGGCATCGACGCCCCACAGCCGGCGCGCGGTGAAGCCGCACATCGCCACCGTCAAGAAGCCGGTCAGGCCCGGCCAGAAGCGGGCGGCGAACTCGTTGACGCCGAAGGCGGCGAAGCTCAGCGCGCCCATCCAGTATTGCAGCGCCGGTTTTTCGAAATACAGCAGACCGTTCAGGCGCGGGGTGATCCAGTCGCCGCTATGCAACATGAACAGCGATAGCGTGGCGTAGCGGCCCTCATCGGCGTGTATCAGCCCGCGGTAGCCGAGCGAGCCAAACCAGATGGCGGCGAACAATAGCCACAGCACCGTTTCCACACGGAAACGGGCGGCAAGGCCGGGGCGGCCGGCCGAGGAAAGGGGTTGGCTCATGCGGAACGGATTTTGTGTGAATGATTATGAATGGCTGCGCAAGGATACCCGATTTCGCCGTGCTTGTGATTGGCCGGACCGCTGCGCCGGCGGGAAAACCGGCGCGGCGACGCCGGCTCAGGCCAGCCAGTCGCGCGGCGTCAGGAAGCGTTCGCTCAGCGCCGCTTCCGGGCTGCCCGGTTCCGGCTGGTAATCGTACTCCCAGCGCGCCAACGGAGGCATCGACATCAGTATGGATTCGGTGCGGCCGCCGGATTGCAGGCCGAACAGGGTGCCGCGGTCCCAGACCAGGTTGAATTCTACATAGCGGCCGCGGCGATAGAGCTGGAACTGGCGCTCGCGCTGTCCCCAGCTGTCGTGCCGGCGGCGCTCGACGATGGGCAGATAGGCATCGGTGAAGCCGTTGCCCACCGCCTGCATGAAGCGGAAACAGGAATCGAAGCCCCAGGCGTTCAGATCGTCGAAGAACAGGCCGCCGATGCCGCGCGCCTCGTTGCGGTGCTTCAGGAAAAAGTACTCGTCGCACCAGCGCTTGTAGTCCGGGTAGACCTGTTCGCCAAAAGGCAGGCACAAGTCGCGGGCCACGCGGTGCCAGTGCACCGCGTCGGCCTCCACCGGATAGAAGGGCGTCAGGTCGAAGCCGCCGCCGAACCACCACACCGGGGCCTCGCCGTCCTTCTCCGCGATGAAGAAGCGGACATTGGCGTGGCTGGTGGGGATGTGCGGGTTCTCCGGATGGATCACCAGCGATACGCCCATGGCCTGGAAGCCGCGGCCGGCCAGTTCCGGCCGATGGGCGGTGGCGGAAGCGGGCAGCGTATCGCCATAAACATGGGAGAAGTTGACGCCGGCCTGCTCGAACAGCGCGCCCTTGGCCAGCACCCGGCTGCGTCCGCCGCCGCCGCCCGGCCGCTGCCAGGCGTCCTCGACGAAGCGCGCGCCGCCGTCGGCCTGCTCCAGCGCCGCGCAGATGCGGTCCTGCAGGTCCAAGAGGAAGGCTTTGACATCGTTGACGCGCGGCTGGCTCATCGCAGTATCCTGAAGGCTTGAAATGGGCTGCATTGTAGCAGACGGCGCGGCGCGCGCCTGTGCGCCGCGGCCGGTTTGAACACGGGAGATACGGATAATGATTGAGCTCTACACCTGGGGCACGCCCAATGGGCGCAAGATTTCCATCATGCTGGAAGAATTGGCGCTGCCTTACGCCGTGCATACGGTGGATATCGGTAAGGACGAGCAATTCGCGGCGGACTTTCTGGCGATCAGCCCCAATAACAAGATTCCGGCCATCGTCGACCCGGACGGCCCGGATGGACGGCCGCTGGCGCTGTTCGAATCCGGCGCCATCCTGCAATACCTGGCGGAGAAGCATGGCCGCCTGCTGCCGGCGGCGGGCGCGGCGCGCTATGAGGCGCTGCAATGGCTGATGTTCCAGATGGGCGGTTTCGGGCCGATGCTGGGCCAGGCCCACCATTTCCTGCGCTATGCGCCGGAAACCGTTCCTTACGCGCAGAAGCGCTACCACGATGAGGCCTTGCGCCTGTACGGCGTGCTGAACCGGCGCCTGGACGGGCGGGATTACGTTGCCGGCGAGTACGGCATCGCCGATATCGCGCTTTACCCATGGACGGCGCGTCATGATTGGCATCAGGTGGACCTGTCGGTGTTTCCCCGGGTGCGGGACTGGTTCCAGCGAGTGGGCGAGCGGCCGCCGGTGCGGCGCGGCATGGCGGTGCCGACGGCTTGAAACGCAAAACCAGCCGCGGACGCAAGGGCCGCGGCTGGCGAGCGCTGGCAAGGGGTGGGATCAGAAGTGGTAGCTGATGCCGGCCTTCAGCACGCTGGTGCCGGAAGTCTTGATCACGCTTTGTCCGCCAGGCAGCTGGAAGTCATTGCCGGCGATGTATTCGTATTCGCCACGCAGCGACAGGTTTTTGTGCAGCTGATACTGCGCGCCGAAACCAAGACCCAAGCGGGTGTCGTTGAAAGTTTGGCTGGCAAAGCGGTCGATCTTGAGCTTGGTGTGCACATTGTTCAGGCTGGCCTTGCCGAAAACTTCCAAATCCTGGGTCACCGGCAGAATGCCCAATACGGCGATGCGTTCGGCCGTGGTGGCGACGGAGCCGCTGCCTGTGCTGCCCATGAAGGAGCCATTGGCCTTGGATTTGCCGAAGTCCGCATAAGACAGCTCGGTGGCCAGGTATTGATTGAAGCGGTAACCGGCGCCCAGTTCCCAGACCGTGCCGGCGGCCTTGGCGTCTTTCAGCATGATGTTTCGATTGCCGGACTCAGGCTTGGAGAAGTTGTAACCGGTGTTGCCGAAGACGTAGAGGCCCGGATCGGCGGCGTGTGCGGACAGAGCTGCCAGGCTCAGCACGGAAGCGGTAATCAGTTTTTTCATTTTTTGCGACTGTTTACTTTGTTGATAACTGCGTTATTGTGCGAATAAGAAGCAAATCGGTCTGTTGAGCTTGTAAACGCTCTTTGTGTGATCGATGGAGGTCTTGTGTAACGATGTGTAACCGCGCAGGGTGGGCAGGTGAAAGAAAAGATGCCCGCCGGAGCCGGCGGGCATGCAAAGTCACACAAAGGGAAAAGAGAACGGAACCGTTGCAAGACCGGCGGGGGGCCGATCCGGCTCGTGCAAACAGTTTGCTTCAGCCGGCCCTGGCGTTCCATTGTCGCTGTGTTCTGGCTTGATGACGGTTGATGACGAGACAGCCAGGAAGTTTGCGCGGCTGTTAAATCCAATGTTTAGTTGTGATTGCTTGCAACTTTAAATGAGCGAGCAGACAAGAAAAAAGGCAAGCGGAAAGCTTGCCTTGATGGAGCGGGGCGTGGTTCAGGCGGCGGCGAACATGCCCCAGCCGCTTTGCTCGGTGCTGGCGGCCGGCGTTTGGGCGCGGTGATTGAAGAACTTCAGGCTGCGCTTGAGCACCTCGCCGCGCTCGTTGTCCACCATCACCATGTGATAGCTGTTGGATAGGGGCATGAAGTCGACGCTGCCGCCCAGATAGCGTTGCAGATAGTGAGCCGAGCGCGGGCTGGTGATGTCGTCCTCGTCGGCGTGCACGATCAGCGTGGGGCAGGTGATCTGTTCCAGCCGTGGCATCAGCTGGCGGCGCAGCCCGTCCACCTGGCGGATGCAGGCCAGCGGAATATAGGCGTAATGGAAGCGCTCGCCGCGTTCGAAGCGCTGTTGGATCGCCTTGCGGATACGGGCGTTCTTGATGCCGAACGGTTCGACTTCCGGCACGCGCATCTTCTTGGCCAGGCCGGGAATGCGGTAAACGATGTGGCGTGCCCAGGTCAGCTTGGGCAGGCTCCAGCCATCCAGGAACAGGGGCGGCGCGTACAAGGCGAGGCCGTCCTGATGATTTTCCAGCCGCGCCACTTCCAGCGCCACCAGGCCGCCCAGGCAAACGCCGGCAAGATGCACCACCTTGTGGCGGGTTTTCAGTTCCAGGTATTCCTTGCGTATGGTTTCCACCCAGTCCTGCCAGCGGACGGACAGCAGATCTTCCGGCTCGCCGCCATGTCCCGGCAATAGCGGGGTGTGGGTGACGATGTCCGCCTCTTCCAGTGTGCGTCCAAGCGCGCCGAGGTCGTATGCGCTGCCGCCCAGACCGTGTACCAGCAGGGCGGCCGGTCGTGAAGAAACCATGGGAAATACCCGAATCCAAGTTGAGATGCTGGCATTATCCCGGCGCGGCGGCCTCGGGTCTGTTGGCTTCCTGTCCCCGCTTTGTGACGGAGCGTGACCCAATTCAGATTGCTTAACAAACTGAGGCTTTACTTTTCGCCGGCGCGGACAGGCCGGTGCCGGCTCTCCTTAGAGCCGCTAACAACACCTCGCAGAGAACCTGAGCCAAGGCGCGCCGACGCAGGCAGTACCAGTTGTACGACAAGGAGGCGCAACGCAGGATCAGGGGTTTTGTTAGCGGGTCTTATTATTGCTGCGGTTGCATGATGCGCAGGGTAAAGCGCGCGCCGCCCAGTTCGCTGGCGGCTATGCTGACCTGGCCGCCGTGGTGCTCGGTGATCAGCTTGACGAAGGACAGGCCCAGTCCGTAACCGCCAGTGGCGCGGTCGCGGCTGCGGTCCAGCCGCAGGAAGGGTTCGAACACCTTGTCGCGTTCGGCTTCGGGAATGCCGCAGCCATCATCGTCGACGTGGATCAGTAGCTGGCCGGAGGTGTTGTGACACACCGTCAGCCTGACTTTGGCGTTGGCGTATTTGAAGGCATTGAGCAGCAGGTTGCGGCTGGCCACATACATCAGCTTGCGGTCGAAGGCGCCGTTGCCGAGCACGCAATCCAGTTCCAGCGCGATATTGGCCGGTTTCAATGGCGTCACCAGGTCGACCAGGTCGTCGAACCAGTCGTACAGGTCCACGGTTTCCCAATGCAGCGGCACTTCGTTGCGATTGAGCTTGGCGAACTCCATGCTGGTGTTGAACAGCTCCTCCAACTCCTGCATATCGCGTTCCATGCCCTCGCGGTAGCGCTTCCATTCCTGCTCGTCCTCTTCCTCCTCCAGCATGGTCAGGCCGAAGCGCAGCCGCGCGATGGGAGTGCGGATTTCGTGGGCGATGGCGTGCGACAGCGCCTGGCGCGTTTCCATCTGCCGCTCCAGCCGCGCCGCCATGCTGTTGAAGGCGCGCGACAAGGGCGCCAGCAGCCGGCTCTTGGAGGGCTGGGCGCGGGCGCTGAAATCGCCGTCGGCGAAAATCTCCGCCTTGCGGCGCACTTCGAGCAAGTCCTTCCACAGCGGGCGCAGGCTGAAATAGATCAGCGTGCCCAGCGTGGAGCCGGTCAGCAATATCCACAGCAGCAGGATTTCCATGTCCTCGCTGATCCAGCTGCTATTGCTGGGCGGCGCTTCCAGCGGGCCGAGCAGCAGCAGCCGCGGATCGCGCGGCAGCGGCACGTAGAGCAGTTGGTTGTCGAAATCCAGATACGGGCGGCCGCCTTGCAGCGCGGCATGGCCTTCCGGTTCGAAATCGTCGGGTGGATGGGCGATCAGCTTGACCGGATAGCTGAAGGCGCGGGCGATGTCGGCGAGTTTGCGCTCCCAATCCTGGTGCGGCGTCTGTTCCAGCTGCTGGCGGATCAGGCTTACTGTACCGTTCATGAATTGCAGCTTGCTGTCGCGGTCGCTGTTTTCGTACAGCTTGGTGACCATGAAGCCGAAGCCGATGATGATGATCAGCTCCGCCAGCATGGTGGCGAAGAAATAACGGGCGAACAGGGTGCCCAGCGACGGCTTGAGCCAGCCGCGAAGACGACGCGCGCTCATGCCTTATTCCCAGTCGCTGCGCGAGAACAGATAGCCTTTGCCGCGCACGGTCTTGATCCGGGCCGGCGCGTCGGGGTTGTCGCCCAGCTTGCGGCGCAGCCGTGAAATGCGCGCGTCTATCGAGCGGTCCAGGCCGTCAAAGCCGATGCCGCGCAGCTCGCTCATGATGTCGTCGCGGGACAGCACTTGGCCGGCGTGGGAGGACAGCAGCCACAGCAGGTCGAATTCGGCGGTGGTCAGGTCGATCAAGTCCCCGCTCAGCGTCGCCTCGCGCGTGGCCTGGCTGATGCAGAACTGGCCGAAGGTAAAGCTATCGTCGCCGCCGTTGTCGCCATCGGCCTGGGCGCCGGGGCCGCCGCGGCGCAGCAGCGCGCGCACCCGCGCCAGCAGGCGGCGCGGCTCCACCGGCTTGGCCAGATAATCGTCGGCGCCCAGCTCCAGGCCCAGGATTTCGTCCACGTCTTCGTCGCGCGCGGTCATCATCAACACCCGGCCGTTATAGCGCGGGCGGATCTCGCGGCAGACGTCGAAGCCTTCCTTGCCCGGCAGCATGATGTCCAGAATCACCAAGTCCGGCTTCTCTTCCAGAATGATGGCCGGCGCCGTGTCGCCGCGGCCGTGCTGGGTGATGCGATAGCCGTGCTTGGTCAGGTAGGCGCCTATCAATTCGGCTAGTCTCACATCGTCTTCGACAATGAGAATATGAGGGGTATCGCTGGGCATGTCTTCGAAAGGGTTTGGCCTTGAGTCCTAAAATAGTAGCACGCGGCCATCCGGCGCGACTTTAGTGTTATCGTGACCGCCATTTGTCATAATCAATTTTGAGGGTTTTTGAAATCATTGCCCATGGCTTGATCTTCCGGCGCTATCTATCCAGAATCGATCAGGCAAAAAAATCCGCGCGCGCAGGCCTTGGCCGGCGGGACGCGGGGAATTAAAAACGGGATAAAGAGAACAGGAACTTGGCATATGCAACAGATTAAAGAATGGGCCGCCTGGCTGGCCGTCGCGCTGGCGGGGGCGGCGGCCTTCGCCGTCGTGGCGCTGAACCGGGGCGAACCGGTCAACGCGGTGTGGCTGATCGTGGCGGCGGTGTCGGTCTACGCCATCGCCTATCGTTTCTATGGCCGCTTCATCGCCAACAAAGTGCTGGAGCTGGACGCGCGCCGATTGACGCCGGCGGAAAAGTACAATGACGGCCTGGATTATGTGCCCACCAATAAATGGGTGTTGTTCGGCCACCACTTCGCCGCCATCGCCGGCGCCGGCCCGTTGGTGGGCCCGGTGCTGGCCGCGCAGATGGGTTATCTGCCGGGCACGCTGTGGATCTTGGTCGGCGTGATGCTGGCCGGCGCGGTGCAGGACTTCCTGATCCTGTTCCTGTCGGTGCGCCGCGACGGCAAATCGCTGGGAGAGATCATTCGCACCGAACTGGGCGCCATCCCAGGCGTCATCGCCTCCATCGGCATCCTGATGATCATGGTGATCCTGCTGGCGGTGCTGGCGCTGGTGGTGGTCAAGGCGCTGACCGGCAGCCCGTGGGGCACTTTCACCATCGCCGCCACGATACCGATCGCGTTGTTCATGGGCATCTATACTCGCTTCATCCGTCCGGGCAAGATCGGTGAAATCTCGGTCATCGGCTTCATTCTGCTGATGCTGGCCATCGTCTACGGCGGCGACATCGCCAAGAGCGAAACCCTGGCGCCGCTGTTCACCCTGAGCGGCACCACGCTGGCCTGGACCTTGATCGGCTACGGTTTCATCGCCTCGGTGCTGCCGGTGTGGCTGCTGCTGGCTCCGCGCGACTATCTGTCCACCTTCCTGAAAATCGGCACCATCGTCGGCCTGGCCATCGGCATCGTGATCGTGGCGCCGAATCTGCACATGCCGGCGGTGACCAAGTTCGTCGACGGTAGCGGCCCGGTGTTCGCCGGCAATCTGTTCCCCTTCCTGTTCATCACCATCGCCTGCGGCGCGGTGTCCGGTTTTCATGCGCTGGTGTCTTCCGGCACCACGCCCAAGATGCTGGAAAACGAAACCCATGCCCGCGTGATCGGCTACGGCTCCATGTTGGTGGAAAGCTTCGTCGCCATCATGGCGCTGATCGCCGCCTGCGTGCTGGACCCGGGCGTCTACTTCGCGATGAACAGCCCGGCGGCGGTGATAGGCAAGACCGCGGAAGAAGCCGCCCAGGTGATTTCCAGCTGGGGTTTCGTCATCACGCCGGACATGCTGACCCAAATGGCCAAGGATGTGGGCGAGAGCACCATCCTGTCGCGCGCCGGCGGCGCGCCGACGCTGGCGGTGGGCATGGCCCACATCCTGTCCAATGTGATCGGCGGGCCGGGGATGATGGCCTTCTGGTATCACTTCGCCATCCTGTTCGAAGCCTTGTTCATCCTGACCACCATCGACGCCGGCACCCGCGTGCTGCGCTTCATGATCCAGGACCTGCTGGGCCTGGTGGTCAAACCGATGGCCAATACCGAATCCTGGACTGCCAACCTGGTGGCCACCGGGCTGGCGGTGGCCGGCTGGGGCTATTTCCTGTACCAGGGCGTGGTGGATCCGCTGGGCGGCATCAACACCTTGTGGCCGCTGTTCGGCATCGCCAACCAGATGCTGGCCGGCATCGCGCTGATCCTGGCCACGGCGGTACTGATCAAGATGCAGAAGACCCGCTACATCTGGGTCACCGCCGTGCCCACGCTGTGGTTGCTGGTGGTGACGCTGACCGCAGGCTGGCAGAAGCTGTTCCATGCCAGCCCCAAGATCAGCTTCCTGGCTCACGCCGACAAATTCTCCGCCGCCGCGGCCAAGGGCGAGGTGTTGGCGCCGGCCAAGAATATGGCGCAAATGCAGCAAATCATCTTCAATGATTATGTGGACGCCACTTTGACGGCGCTGTTCATGGCGGTGGTGATCGCCATGCTGGTGTTCTCCGTCAATGTGATCCGCAAATCGCTGGCGGTGAAATGGGCCACCGCCAAAGAGGTGCCGGCGGTATTCCGCCAGGAGGGCGCGTGATGGGAAAACTATGGGCGCAATGGGCGAAAACCGCCCGGCTGATGGTGGGGGTCAAGGATTACGACGCCTATGTCGCCAGCCGCCGCCGTTTCGATCCCAAGGCGGAAGTGATGAGCCGCGAGGCTTTCTTCCGCCGCTGCCAGGATGAGCGTTATGGCGGCAAGAGCATGAAAAAGTGTCCGTGCTGAGCATTGACGCTTAGTGATGGTTGAACGCCCGGCTTGGCCGGGCGTTTTTTATTGTCTGCGTGGTGGCATTTGCGCGTGGGAGGACTTTCCGATACTTCAATGCCAAATGAATTTTTATTCGTATTTAAAATTCATAATGATTTGTGTTTTAGGCGTTCTCGCTCCCTTTGGGGTATGCTGGACGCCTTTTCTCTGGCCCGCTTGCGCATGCGAGATGGGTGCCCTGATGGACGATATGAACGATTCCCCCTTTGCTACCCCGATTCTTGACCGTCTGCTGGCCGGCGGCGTGATTGACCAGGCGATCTACGATGCGGCGCGCGACAAGCTGCGCGAGCAGGGCGCCGAGCCCTTCTCCACCTTGGGCGGAGCCCTGGACTGGTTGGAAGAAGAGGAAGTGCTGAGCTTTGAGCAAATGATTGAAATCGAAGCCAAGGCGGATGCGGACGAAGGTTTCGCGTCCAATGCGGTGCGCAGGCAGGCGGTGGATGAATACAACCAGGATCTGGAGCTGGAGTTGGCGCTGCTCCAGCGACAGAAGGCGACGACATGGCGCGGAAAGCTGGCTTGGGGCTTGGGGAGCGCAGCCTTGCTCGGCGTGGCCGGCTGGTATTTTCTGACGCCGCCGCTGGTGCCGAGATGCGAAGCGTCTGTGGTGAAGAAAAGCATACGGGCTTCTTTGATGTCCGAGAAGTTGCACCAGATATCGTCCAAGCTCAGCGCGAGTGCGCCGGAAACCTTCAATCTGCGGAATCTCAAGTTGGAGCAGGTCAAGGAGCTGGGGTACATCAAGACGGAGCGCGCCCGTGGCTGCGTAGCGGTTCTGGTGGCGGATGAGCAGCAGCGCGCGCCCATCGCCTACGAGGTACAGGGAAAAGACGACGCTATCCATGTAAAGGGAAGCGATGAACGTGTGCTGCGCACACGTTATGCTCAGCTGGACGCGGATGGTATGTTGCCGGAGTTGGGCAAGCCTTTGGGCCGGTTGGGCGTGAGGCAGGCGCTGCAACAAGGCGTGCTCGATTTTCGCAAGCTGGGTGGGCCAGGTATCGACCCTTTGACCCGTGCGCTGGGGGCGTTGGGGAAGCCGGAATTTGCGCTCGGTGAAGTAGTGCCCTTGAGCGACTGCGTGCAAGGCGCAGGCGGCGTTTGGAACTGCAAGTTGATGGTCCAGTATCGCGACCCATTCATGACAATGATCGGCAAGAAGGGCCGTCTGTTATTGGAGGGCGAGTTCAGCTTTGTCCGGGACGGCAAAGGTTGGCGCCCGGCGGACAACTTCAAGAGGCAGTTCACGATGGCCTTGGTGGAAAGCCAGCAGAAGGTTATGCAGGGGCAGTCACGCGAGCAGGCATGGGAGTGATAGGGAGTGCGTTGGAAGAAGGCTGAACATGAGGCATGGTCGCAATGTAAGCCACTATCACCGCCCGAGCGCAAGCCGGGCGGTGTTGTTTTGGATCGGGACGGGTTCCGATCGCGATTTCATTGTCCTATTTTTGTGTGTGTTGCAAAATAATGTCATTATTGACCTCATTTTGAAAAACCATGTCAGAACCTTCCGTCCGCGCCGCTTACAGCGATAAATGGCAGCTGCGATTTGCCTTTTTCGATCAGCATGGCGCGCCGAACAGCGCCAGTTACAAGGTGGCCTTCAAGGCCTTGTCGTCTGGCGACCGCCTTAAGGTGCAGATGAATTTCATCGCTTTTTTCTTCTGGCCAATCTATTACCTGGTGCTGGGCTTGTGGAAGAGCATGCTGTCCTTGTTGGGCGTGGCGCTGCTGATCAATCTGGTCCTCGTGATGCTGGATGCGCCTGAGTCGATTAGCCGGGGGCTTGGTTTCGGCTTTAGCGCTCTGGCTGGCATGTCGGCGAACTACCTATACTATCAACAGGAGATCAAGGGATATAAGGGGTGGAACCCTTTCCGCGGCTTGTTCTAAGCCATGATGGCGGTTCAGTGAAAAAAACCGCCCGGCGCAAACCGGGCGGTTTTGTTTTTGCGTGAGCGGCGTTTAGTGCAGCAGATGGCTGACGCCGAAGTTGATCAGACCGCCGCCGACGATCAGCCAGCCGAACAGGATGGATGCCAGCAACATCGGTTTGGCGCCGGCCTGACGGATGGCGGAGAAGTGGGTGGTGATGCCCAGCGCGCCCATCGCGGCGGCCAGCAGCAGATTGTCCAGCGACACGATGGCGCTGACCCACGCGGCCGGCAGCAGATTGAAGGAGTTGAAGGCGGCAACGGCCAGGAAGGCGACGGCGAACCAGGGGATGGCGATGCGGCCCTTCTGCTGGTGGCTGCCGTGCGGCTTGGCGGCCAGCCAGCTGGACAGCGCGATCAGGAACGGCGCCAGCATCATCACCCGTATCATCTTGGTGATCACCGCGGTGGTCATCGCCGCCTCGCTGACCGATTTGCCGGCGGCAACCGCCTGCGCCACTTCATGGATGGTGGAGCCGGCGAACACGCCGTAGTGGAATTCCGAAATGCCCAGGTGGCTGAATAATTGATACAGCGCCGGCCACAGGAACATGGCCACGGTGCCGAACACCACCACGGTGGCGACGGCCACCGCCACTTTTTCCGCATGCGCCTTGATCACCGGCTCGGTGGCGAGAATCGCGGCCGCGCCGCAGATGGAGCTGCCGGCGCCGATCAGGATCACGCTCTGCTCATCCATGCCCAGGTATTTGCGGCCGATGCGGAAGGCCAGCAGAAAGGTGGAGCACAGCACCAGGGTGTCGATCAACACGCCGGCGAAGCCGACGGCGGCGATGTCCTGGAAGGTCAGCTTGAAGCCGAACAGGATGATGCCCAGGCGCAACAGCTTCTGTTTGGAGAACTGGATGCCGTGATGGCTGGTCTGGGCAACGAAACGGTAAACGCTGTTGCCGATCAGCATGCCGCCTATGATGGCGATGGTCAGCGCGGAGAAACCCAGGTGTTTCATCGCCGGCAGTTCCGCGGCGTACAAGGCCGCGATGGCGAGCGCAATGGCCAACGCCAGGCCCGGCAAGATTTGGCGAAGGTTTGTCATAAGTAAATGCCTGTTTGGTCTATGGCGGATGAGGCTAACGATACGCGTCTAGTTTTCAGTAGAGAAACGGATAAAATGGATATATATCAGTAGCAAAATCGATATAAGGAGAGGGCATGTCCTTGAAGCTGACCCTGCGCGAGCTGGAGGTCTTCGTCGCGGTGGCCGAATACGGCACGGTGACCCAGGCGGCCCAGCAGGTGGCGCTGACCCAGTCCGCCGCCAGCCAGGCGCTGGACAAGCTGGAAACCGGTCTCGATGTGCGCCTGTTCGACCGCATCGGCAAACGCCTGAGCCTGAACGAGCATGGCCGGCTGCTGTGGCCCAAGGCGCGGGCGATGCTGGACGCGGCCCAGGATATGCAGAGCCTGTTCAACGCCGGCGCGATGTCCTTGAAGATAGGTGCCAGCAGCACGGTGGCCAATTATCTGCTGCCGCAGCAGCTGGCGGCCTTCCGCGCCGCTTGGCCGTTGGCGCGGCTGGAACTGGACGTGGCCAATACCCGCGACATCGTCGACGCGGTGGCGGCGCTGCGGGTGGACTTCGGTTTCATCGAAGGGCCTTGCCATCACCCGGAACTGATCGCCCAACCCTGGCGTCAGGACGAGCTGGTGGTGTTCGCCGCCGCCGATCACCCGCTGGCGCGGGGCGAGGCGGCGCGCCAGGATTTGGCGCAAGCCGAGTGGATTCTGCGCGAAGCCGGCTCCGGCACGCGCGAGGAGGTGGACCGCCTGCTACTGCCGCATCTGGCCATGCTCAATGTCAGCATGGAGCTGGGTCACTCGGAAGCGATCAAGCACGCGGTGGCGGCAGGCCTGGGCGTCAGTTGCCTGTCGCGGCGAGTGGTGGCCGACCTGCTGCAGTCCGGCGCGGTGGCGGAAGTGCGCGCCGGCTTGCCGACGCTGACGCGCACGCTGTATCAGGTGCAGCACCGCGACAAGACGCTGACCCGCGGCATGGCGGCGTTCCAAAACATGACAATGGCGGCGCTGCTGGCATGAGCGCGTAAAGAGATGCGCCGCCGGCCAAGGCCGACGGCGCGGGGAGCGAACCCGAAAGCCGGGCCGCGCTCTATTGGACTTACGCGCGTGATTGCGTGATCGGGTCCAGGGTGGTGAACAGCTTCTGCGCCTCTGCGTTCAAGGCTTCTACGCCTGTGCCGCCGCGGCCATTGGCGGCCACCACCACGCCGGACACCGCGTTGACCGCGCTCATGAATGCGCCTTCCAGCCAGCCGCCCAAGTGGCTGTAGCTGTCGGAGGCGAGGAAGAAGCGGGTTGGCAGCGTCTCGTCCAGCGCATGGGTGTGGAAGCGGAAGCAGAAATTGCTGTGCTGGTGATCACCGGGCATGTCGATCTTGAAGCCGCCGGCGCTGCCGTGCGTGCTCCAGTCGAAGGACAGGCGGTTGGCCGGTTCCACTTTCTGCAAGATCTCATAGAACCACCAGGGCTGATAGCTGTTACTCCCTGCGGCTTTGACATTGTGATCGGCGCGGCTGATCAAGCGCTGGAACATTGGCTTGCCGTCATCGGCTTCGCCCGCGGCCGGGTTCAACGGCCATTCGCCAAAGTCGCGCTGCTGGCGAGTGGTGTCGTCATCCCAGGTATAACTCGCCAGGAAGCTGGAGTATTTATCCTCCATGCCAGCGATAGGGCTGGGCACGATGTAGCTGGCGGCCAAGCCGCCATCGGAGATCACGGCCTTGATCGGCTCATCATTAAAGGTGGGTAGGTCGCTTTCGTACTTATTATCGAAGGTGCCGAATACCTTGGCCGAGCGCGTCATGCGCAGCATGCTGACCGCGCTGATGGCGCGAGCGTTGAAGGCTTCTTGCCTATCGTCCAGCAGCAAGGGGGGGGCCACATTCTCCAACTCTTTGGTGTCCAAACCCAGCGCGTGGTCGCCAACGCGCCGTTTGCTTAGTGTGGGGCTGGCGCCGGCGCGGTTGATCAGCGGCAGTAATTGCTCATGCGGCAGCGCCAGGATCACATAGTCAAATTCATCGATGCTGAGCTCGGAACGGCCGTCAAGATAGTAGGCGATCGTTGCTGGCGTTCCAGTATGCCTTGGTTGATGCAGCACATCGCAAACGCGAGCTTGTTTCAAGGTCAAGCGCGTGCCCAGCTTGTCCTTCGCCTTGTGATAGAGGCCGGCGAGGAACTGGACATTCTCCGTCACCGGCAGGGTGTACTCATTGGAGTAGTCCCACAGGATCAAGCGCATCATTTCGACGATGGACTGAGAGAACAGCGATTTGAAACCGCCGGTGCCAAAGCCGAAGCGGCCGAACAACTCGAAGTAATAGTTGATACGCTCGCGCTCAGTGTTCAAGCCAGGCAAGTCGGGCAGCTCGGCGATATGGCTGGCGAGGATGGCGCGCACCGCCGCGCCCAGCGTCATGCCGTCATTGTCGATGGCGAATTGTTTCCAGTCTTGATCGATCCCGGCCAAGGTTTCAGTGCTGGTGTCTTTCGCTTTCAGCAGCGGGATGACGTCCAGCGGCGCGCGTTCACCGATCCACAATAAGGGTTCGACACCATTGCCTAATAGATAGCGAATCACCAGATCCTTGACCTGCCTGGTCGGAGCGTCTGGATTGGCCCAAGTTTCGCCCTTGTAACGCTCGACCTGATCACCGAATACGAATTCGGTGGCCACCTTGCCTGGATTGGGGAAGACCTTGACCTTGCCGTCGGAGCCGAACACATCCTGCGCGTACTGCCAGGTCAGGCCGGCAATTTCCGGGAAGCGCATCGCGCCGATTTCGTAAACGGTCTGGTCCTCGCCCTGCTCGCTCTTGGCCCGCGCGGCGAAGACGCGGCCGGCGCGCAGGCCCTCGATGTCGATATCGCGAGGATTCTGATGATGGACCACATGCTTGGCATCCGGCTCGAACACGGTGACGGAATGATTGCCTTCCAGCTTCGACAGCTCGTACAAGGTGGCAATGCCGGCCGCGCCCATGCCGACAATGGCGATCTTTAGGTTTTGGTTAAGTGGCAAGGTGCCGATGGCCTGTTGCCCTTCCACTATCCTCGGATACGCGATTTGCGCGGAATCGGGGTGGCGGTAATGCAGGCCGCTGTCGATCAAGTCGCCGATGGTGTCGGCCTGATCGGTGGAGGCCAGGTCGCGGATAACGGTAATCGCCATGAATAACTCCTGATTGAAGGTGGAAAACACGGCCGGTTGTCTTAGAACCTGTTCAAAGTCTGCTGCGCTTCGGCGATACGGCGTTGAAACCAAGCTCAAAATGCTCATGTACCACGTGTACATTCCGCTTTTTCGCTCGTTTTCGCCTTGTCTCGCCCTTGCTCGCGAGACTTTGAACAGGCTCTTAGGCGAGCCGGCCGCACTGCTGCGGTCAACGCGTGTGCGACGGGCTTGAGCGTCTGCTTCAGTAAACCCGCGCTGCTTCGATGGCCATGCTGGTTTGGTCGGAGCTTGGACGCGGCGGGCAATTGCCGTGCCTTTTCCTGATGGGGTCTTGCTCCGACTTAACCGTGTTCAAGGCATTGAATGCCTGCTCACGATGTATTCCGGGATGTCTGTGAACCAGTCTTTTTTCGATTCTCATTCAATAAGGCAGAGTGGTATTTATCGTGGATTGGTGTTTGCCGAGTTATTGATTGATTGCCGTTTCTCAAATCAATATCGGACTGACGGAAATATGAATCCATATGCCCTGGCCTGCTCATCGCTTTGAATGGCGGCAATTGTTTAGATTTGCGTCGCGGCCGACAAGGGAAAGTCCAATTTTGGATTTTGGCTTGTCAGCTTTGGGGCGCGCGCAGAGCATAGCGCTGCCATGCCGGTTTTATTGGCGGGCTTTGAGATTTCTTTGATGATTTATGTCGCCGGGTTTTTGAAGGGAGTCGTGGATATGTATTTTGAGCAGGCGCTGGAAAGGGTATTGAAACATGAGGGCGGGTATAGCCATCATCCGCAAGATCCGGGGGGAGAAACCCGCTGGGGAATTAGCGCTGCGGTGGCGCGGCGCCATGGTTATCGTGGTGCAATGCAGGATCTGGAGCTGGAATTGGCCAAGCGGATTTACCGGCAGGACTACTGGCAGCCGCTGGCCTGTGCCGAACTGCCGCCAGGTCTGGCTTTCCAATTGTTCGACGCGGGTGTCAATCATGGTCCGGGGACGGCGATGCGTGTGCTGCAACAATGCGCGGGCGTAGCCGTGGATGGATTATGGGGGCCGCTAACCCGCGCGGGGGTATTGGCTGAGCCGGCGTTTGAGCTGATGATCATGATGAATGTGGCGCGAATGGAGCGCTATATTGCGCTGCCCGGTTTTGTGCATTTTGGCCGCGGTTGGATAGCGCGACTGGTGCAGAATATGCGTTACGCGCGGGAGGATGCATGCTTGAATTATTAAGCACCGTGGCTCCGTGGATCGCTACCGCATTAAGCGGTCCCTTGCGACAATTGGCAATGGACGCCGCGAGCGATGCCTTGGGTTTGACGGAAAAAACCGATAAAGCCCTGAACAAGGCCTGCGCCAATTTGAATGCCGAGCAGATTCAATCAATGCGGCGTGCCGATCAGGAGTTTGCATTGAAATTGAAACAGCTGGGCTTTGAAAATCACCAACAATTAATCGGCAGCTTGCTGAGCGACAGAGAGGCCGCCCGTAAGCGTGAGATTTCAATACGAGATAAAACGCCGCGTAATCTGGCTTATATCTTGATCGGTGGGTCCATGGCGATAGGTGGTTTGCTGTTGTTTGGGGAGTTGAAATTGGATAGCACCTTGGCTGGGGTTGTGTTGGGCTATTTATTCAACGAATCCGGGGCGGCATCGGCCTATTATTTTGGCGAGCGCCGGCAGACGCGTGAATAGCGGGAAGCGATCTAAATACACCGAGTGAGGCGCTGTGTGGGATTGAGTATTCATCTTTAGTGCCTGCTCCATGTCTCGTTCTTGATCGCGGGGTCGTGAGCAGGCGTCTTGGGCACGGGTTTGGCGGCGCGGGAAGCGGGTCTCTGTCGTGCGGCAGGGACCGTCCACCGCGAAGCGGCTAAGAACCTGTTCAAAGTCAGCTGCGCTTCGTGAGGCGTAGCACGGTGAGTACGAGCTCAAAATGCTCATGTACCACGAGTACATTCCGCTTTTTCGCTCGTTTTCGCCTTGTCTCGCTCTTGCTCGCGAGACTTTGAACAGGCTCCCAGAGGTGGCAAGCAGTATTTTGCTGTATATATTTAATTTATGAAGTAAATTACGAAAATCCGGACCTTGACCAGTGAGGGAACGGTTGAGGGGCGCGAGCCTTGAAATAACACGCATTCATGGGCTTGCGCCATGGTTTGGGGGAGTGAAGAAAATGAGCTTGCTAGTTGCAGGCAGCAAGGCCTTGCTGCCTGGCTGTTGGAGAAAGCCGCCAGTAGAGGCTACCCAGTATCTATTGGCCCAAGTAAAAAAAAACGGGAAAGCCAAAACGGCTAAGCCGGGAGACAAAATCATCCATGTGGATTATGTGAAATTGATTGCGGTGGAGCGTGGCGCCTGGGAAACCTGTTTGGGCGAGTCGATGATAGAGTCGCATGTTCCCGGCGGCAGAATCATCGGCCTGGACAATTACTTTGCGACCAGCCCCATGCCGGTCACGGTATGGCATAAGGCCTTGGTGCCCTCGCTGTACTACGAATGCAGCCAGCAGCAATTGGCGAGTTTTCGCGCCGATGCCGATTTCCTGCGCGCAGGGGCCGAGTACCTGACCTGGGTTTATCAATGCGCGATCAGCGCGCGGCATATGCTGACGTCCAATAATGCCTACGGCAAGGTCCGCTTCGCCATCGAATGGCTGTCCTCGGCGGCGGATGCGTATCGGCAAAGCTATACCCTGGTGTCCTTCATCTGCAGCCGCACCAATCTGTCGCGCTCACGAGTGCTGGATATCCTGAAGGAGCTGAAGCAGGGCGGCTATATCGAGGTCGATAACGGCTATTTCGTCCGGCTGTGCCGGGACTTGCCGGATGGTTATTAGTGTTGCCACGGAAGCGGCTCAAAGCCGCGCGGGCAAGCGGGGCAAGGCGAAAACCGCCGAGCAGGCGCAAGTGCGAGGAGGTCATGAGCGTTTCGCCGCCTGACTCGGCGCATGCTTGCGCCCAGCGCCGCGGATATCGCGCCGGCTCCGCTCAGCGCCGGCCATCGCCGGCCCCCAGGCCGGTCAGCGCGCGGATGTATTGCGCCGGGAAGCGGCTGCGTTCCAGCCTTCCCCGAGCGCTACGGTCGCAGACCGAAAACAGCCAGGCGCAGGCGAAAGCCGCGCTCATTGAAAACAAGGCCGGATTGGCGTAGGGGAAGACCGGCCGTGGATGGCCGAGAATATCCACCCATACCGCCGGTCCCAGCGCCAGCAGCGCGATGGCGGTCACCAGACCGGCCAGGCTGCCGGCCACAGCGCCGAGGGTGGTGAGCCGGGACCAGAACATCGCCAGGAACAGCACCGGGAAATTCACCGAAGCGGCAATCGCCAGCACCAGGCCGGACAGGAAAGCGATGTTCTGGCGTTCGAACAGCAGGCCCAGCAGGATGGCCAGCACGCCTATCGCCAGCGTCGCCAGCCGCGACACCCGCATTTCCTCGGCGCTGTCCGCCTTGCCCCGGCGCAGCGTGACGGCGTAAAGATCGTGCGACACCGCCGATGCGGCGGACAGCGCCAAGCCGGCGACCACGGCGAGAATGGTGGCGAAGGCCACCGCCGAGACCAGGCCGAGGAATAAATTGCCGCCCACGGCCTGGGCCAGGTGTATCGCCACCATATTGGCGCCGCCGGCGATGCCGCCGTCGCTGTTGCGGTAGCCGGCGTCGCCGCCGACGATGACGATGGCGCCGAAGCCCACCAGGATCAGCAGCAGGTAGAAATAGCCGATGAAGCCGGTGGCGTAGAACACCGATTGACGGGCGGCGCGAGCGTCGGCCACGGTGAAGAAGCGCATCAGCACATGGGGCAGGCCGGCGGTGCCGAACATCATGCCCAGGCCCAGCGAGAGCGCGTCCACCGGATTGGACACCAGGCCGCCGGGCGCGAGGATGGCCGCGCCGCGCATCTGCGCCGCCGCCGCGAACATCGCCTCGCTGCTGTAGCCGAAACGGCGCCAGACCATGAAGGCCATGAAGCTGGTGGCGGACAGCAGCAGCACCGCCTTGACGATCTGCACCCAGGTGGTGGCCAGCATGCCGCCGAACATCACGTACAAGACCATCAGCACGCCGACGATGACCACGGCGCTCAGATAGCTGGCGCCGAACAGCAGTTCTATCAGCTTGCCGGCGCCCACCATTTGCGCCACCAGGTAGAGCAGCGCCACCGTCAGCGTGCCGCAGGCGGCGCTGATGCGCACCGGGGTCTGGCTCAGGCGGTAGGACACCACGTCGGCGAAGGTGAAGCGGCCCAGATTGCGCAGCCGCTCGGCGATCAGGAACATGATGATGGGCCAGCCGGCCAGCACGCCCAAAGCATAGATCAGGCCGTCGTAGCCCTTGCTGAACATCATCGCCGAGATGCCGAGGAAGGACGCGGCGGAGATCATGTCGCCGGCGATGGCCAGGCCGTTTTGCAGCGGGCTGACGCCGCCGCCTGCGGTGTAGAAGTCGGCGGCGGAGCGAGTGCGGCGCGCGGCCCAGGCGGTGATGGCCAGGGTCAGCGCCACGAACAGCAGGAACATCAGGATGGCGTTCCAGTTCAATGGCCGTTGCGCGCCGTTGTCCGCGAGGACGGGGGCGGCCAGCGCCAAGAGCGCGATGGCGCAGCGCGCCCTCATGGCCGGCACTCCCGCAGCAGCTGCGCGTTCAGCGGATCCAGGTGTTTGTTCGCCTGGCGCACGTAAACGCCGGTCAGCGCCAGCGCGGCCAGGATGATGGCCACGCCCACCGGCATGCCCCAGGGCGTGGCGCCGGCGCCCATCGGCCGGGCCAGCCACTGCGGCGTGAACGCCAGCGCCAGGATGAAGCCGTAATACAGCGCCAGCATGACGGCGCTCAGCCCCCAGCCCAGCCGCGCCTTGCGCCGGGCCAGTTGTTGAAAGGCGGGATGGTTCAGAATCGCTTGCTGCTGTTGCGGCGTCATGGCGCGGCTCCTTGCGATGGCGGGCGGTGCCCCGGCGGTGGCCGGGGCCGGGCCTCAGGCGAAACGGCGGGTCTGCGTCACACGGAAGCGGTTGGCGACAAAGGCGCTGTCGCTCAGGCTGGCGTTGGCCGCCGGATTGCCGCCGCTGCCGTGGAAGTCGCTGAAGGCGGCGGACTGATTGACCATCACCGTGCCGGTGAAATTGAGCGCCAGGGACACATAGGCGTGTTCCGCCACGTTTTGCGCCAGCTGTTGCAGCTGCGGATCGGTGCTGTACACCGACAAGGTCAGCGCGCCATGGCGGCGCACCGTGTCTTCCACCTGGCGCAGCGCGGCGGCGCTGTCCGGCGCCTGGATCAGAAAGCCGATAGGGCCGAAGTGCTCCTGCTGGTAAATGGCGCGGTCTTCCAGCGTCAGCTGGCGCAGCAAGGGCGTGCGCACTTCCGCTTCCGGATAAGCCGGGTGAATCAGGCGCTGGCTGTCCAGCATCGGTTGGCCCAGCTGCTGCGCCGCCTCCAGCCTGTGTAGCACATCCGGGTTCTGGATCGCGCCCAGCAGCTCCACCGCCTTGGCCGGCTCGGCGCACAGCGCTTCCAGCGCCGCGCACAGCCCGGCCGCCGTTTGCTGATAGGACAGCATGCCGTCCGGGGTGCGGATGCCGTTGGCGGGTATGAAGATGTTTTGCGGCGCGGTGCACATCTGGCCGCTGTACAAGGCCAGCGATAGCGCGATATTGCGGCACAGGCCGGGAAAATCATCGGTGGAATCCAGCACGATGCAATTGACGCCGGCCTTTTCGGCATAGACCTGGGCATGGCGGCAATGGCTCTCCAGCCACTCGCCGTGCGCGCTGCTGCCGGTGAAATCTATCAGCTTCACCTCCTGCCGTTCCGCCAGTTGCCGGGCCAGCGGCTCGCCGTGCTGGTTCGCCGCCAGCAACACCGTGTTGGGGTCGAAGCCGGCTTCGGCCAGCACTTCGCGGGCGATGCGCACCGTCAAGGCCAGCGGCAGCACCGCGCCCGGATGCGGTTTGACGATGATGCTGTTGCCGGTGGCCAGGCTGGCGAACAAGCCTGGATAGCCATTCCAGGTGGGGAAGGTGCTGCAGCCAATCACCAGCCCGATGCCGCGCGGGGTGATTTTCCAACTTTTCTCCAGCACCAACGGTTCATGCTTGCCCTGCGGCTTGCTCCAGCGGCAGTGCGCCGGAATGGCCGACATCTCGCTCCAGGCGTAGGCCACCGCCTCCAGCGCCCGGTCCTGCGCGTGCGGACCGCCAGCCTGGAACGCCATCATGAAGGCCTGGCCGGTGGTGTGCATCACCGCATGGGCGATTTCAAAGCTGCGCCGGTTCAGGCGCTGGATGATTTCCAGGCAGACACCCACCCAGGCATGCGGGCCGGCTTGGCACCACGATTGCAGTGCCGCGGCGGAGGCGTTCAGCAAGGCATCGGCGTCGTGACGCGGGTAGCGGATGCGCAGCGCGCCGCGATAGGGGGAGCGCTCGCTGCCCACCCAGCCCTGGCTGGGCGGCAGGCCATCCAACTGGAAATCTTGTTGCAATAAAGCCTCAAACGCGGTCAGCCCATCGGCCGGCGCGCTTTCGCCATAGCTCTTGGGGCTGGGCATTTCCGGATGCGGCGACCAGTACTGGCGCTCGCGCAAGGCCTGCAAGGCCTGATCCAGGGTGGCTTGATGTTGCAGGAACAGAGGGTGGGACATGGGCGTTCTCCTCGAGCGGAGGGTGAGGGGAGCCGGCCTGTTTCATGCCGCAGCGGCGGGCCGGACCATGGCAGCGACGGTGTTGGTCGCGCTGTCGTTGATGCAGGTCAGCTTATAATTGATTTTCCGGTCGGTCAATGATAGCGTTTGCCACAGTAGCGGTTTGGCCTGCATCACCATGGCCGCATCCCAAAAAGGGGCAAGCATGCAGACAGCGGAAACAAGCATCGAATTGAAACTGGAAGCCGGCGTGGCAACCTTGACGCTGAACCGGCCGGAGCGTCTGAACAGCTTCAATCCGGCCATGCATCGGGCGCTGGCGGCGGAACTGGACCGCCTGCGCGACGATGCTGAGGTCCGGGTGCTGGTGTTGACCGGCGCCGGCCGCGCGTTCTGTGCCGGCCAGGACCTGAGCGACCGGGCGGTGACGCCCGGCCAGCAGGCGGCGGATCTGGGTGAATCGATTGAGCGTTATTACGCGCCGCTGGTGCGGCGGCTGCGCGACATGCCCAAGCCGGTGATCGCCGCGGTCAACGGCGTGGCGGCCGGCGCCGGCGCGAACATCGCCTTGGCTTGCGATCTGGTGATCGCCGCACGCTCGGCGCGCTTCGTGCAGGCCTTCAGCAAGATAGGCCTGCTACCGGATTCCGGCGGCAGCTACTGGCTGCCGCGTTTGTTGGGGCAGGCGCGCGCCTTGGGGCTGGCGCTGCTGGCCGAACCCCTGTCGGCCGAACAGGCGGCGCAATGGGGGCTGATCTGGCGCTGCGTCGACGATGCGGTGTTCCCGGCCGAGGTCCAGCGATTGGCCGCGGAGCTGGCCGCCGGGCCGACGCTGGCCTATGCGCGCATCAAGCAGGCCTTGCAGGCGGCGGAGCGCAACAGCCTGGAACAGCAACTGCTGCTGGAGCGCGACTTGCAGCGTGAACTGGGTTGCAGCGCCGATTACCGCGAAGGCGTCGCCGCCTTCCTCGCCAAGCGCCAGCCGCAATTTCAGGGGCAATGACATGACGCTGACACGAGACAGTCGCGTGGCGGTGATGGGCGCCGGCGCGATGGGGCGCGGCATCGCCGCGGTGGCGGCGGCGGCAGGGCATCAAGTGTATCTCTACGATCAGGACGCGGCGGCAGCCGCCGCCGCGCCGGATGCGATCGCCGCCGACTGGGCCGGCCTGGTGCGGGCCGGCAAGTGGACGCCGGAACGGCTGGACGCCGCGCGCCGCCGGCTGCGGCCGGTGGCGCAGTTGTCCGAACTGGCCGACGCGGCCTTGGCGATCGAGGCCATTGTCGAGCGGCTGGACGCCAAGCAGGAGCTGTTGCGGCGGCTGGAGGAGGTGCTGCCGGCCGAGACGGTGCTGGCTTCCAATACCTCGTCCCTGTCGATCACCGCGCTGGCGGCTGGCTTGCGCCATCCGCAGCGGATGCTGGGCCTGCATTTCTTCAATCCGGCCACGCGGATGAAGCTGGTGGAAGTGGTGAGCGGGTTGTCGACCGCGCCGTTATTGGCGGACAGCCTGTGCGCGCTGATGCGCGACTGGGGCAAGACGCCGGTGGCGACCGCGTCCACGCCCGGCTTCATCGTCAACCGGGTGGCAAGGCCGTTCTACGCCGAAGCATTGCGGCTGCTGCAGGAGCGCGCTTGCGCGCCGGCGACGCTGGACGCCTTGCTGCGCGAGGCCGGCGGCTTCGCGCTGGGGCCGCTGGAGCTGATGGACCTGATCGGCCACGACGTGAATTTCGCGGTCACGCAGTCGGTATATCAGGCGATGCAGCAAGACTCGCGCTTCCGGCCATCGCCGTTGCAGCAGGAACTGCTGGCGGCAGGCAGGCTGGGCCGCAAGAGCGGCCATGGTTTCTACGATTACAGCCAGGCTAAGCCAACACCGGAGGCCGCACCGCCGCAAGAGCCGCCCGCCGCCGTGCGCGTGCGCGGCGGGCTGGGCGTGGCCGAACCCCTGCTGGCGCGGCTGCAGGCCGGCGGCGTGCGCGTGGAGCGCAATCCGGGGCCGGCGCAAGGCTGGCTGGAATGGGAGAGTTTGCGGCTGGCGCTGTCGGATGGCCGCAGCGCGACCCGCCGCGCGGCCGACAGCGGCCACGCCGGCTGGGCGGTATTCGATCTGGCTTTGGATTACGCCAACGTGCGGTGGTTGGCACTGGCGGTGGCGGACCAGGCCGCGCCGGAAGTGGCTGCGCGGGCGGAGGGCGTGTTGCAGGCGGCCGGCCTGCTGGCGTCGCGGATGGATGACGCCGCCGGCATGGCGGTGCTGCGCACCGTGGCGATGCTGGCGAACGAGGCGGCCGACGCGGTGGGGCAGGGCGTGGCCACGGCGGACAGCGTGGACCTGGCCATGCGTTTGGGCACTGCTTATCCCTGCGGGCCGCTGGCCTGGGCGGACCGCCTCGGCAACGATTTCGTCGCGCAGACGCTGGATGCCCTGTGTGCGCATTACGGCGACGAACGCTACCGGGTATCGCCCTTGCTGCGGCGGCTGGCCTTGTCCGGAGGGTGCTTCCATGACTGAGTACGAGCTTGCCTGCCGCCAGGCCGAGCAAAGCGCGTTGGCGCTGCTGAGCCGCGACCGCGCATCGGCCAGCCTGGGCATGGAGCTTTTGGACGTGGGGCCGGGCCGCGCGCGGCTGTGCATGCGGGTGCGCGACGATATGCTGAACGGCTTTCTGCTGTGTCACGGCGGGCTGCTGTGCGCGCTGGCGGACACCGCCTTCGCCATCGCCTGCAATTCCTGGGGGCCGCAGGCCGTCGGCGCCGCCATCAGCATGGATTATCTGCGGCCGGCGCGCGGCGGCGACTGCGTGACCGCTACGGCCGAATGCCTGCACCAAGGCGGGCGGCAAGGCCTTTACGAAGTGAGGCTGAGCAATCAGCGCGACGAAACCCTGGCCTTGCTGCGCGGCCGCTCGCACCGGATTGGCGCGCGCGCCGAGTGAGGCGGGACACCGCCTCGGATGATTAAGCAAGAGGAGGTTCGGACAAGGTATTGGATCAGCCGGCAAGAGTGGCTAGCAAGAGCCAGTTTTACGGCCGAGGCAGGTCGGCACAATGCCGTATCAGGAGCGTTGTCAGCCGCGCAGAGTGGCTAACAAAACTCAGTTTTACGGCCGAGGCAAGTCGGCGCAACGCAGCATCAGGAGTTTTGTCCGCCGCTCTAAACAGGAAATGGCCGCAGAGCCAGCCCCTATCACACAGGAGAAGCACCATGCCCGCCCCCCGCCCGTCGTCCAGCGAACTGGACGCGATGGAAACCGCCAGCCGCGATGAGTTGTCCGCCTTGCAACTGCGGCGCTTGCGCTGGTCTTTGCAGCATACCTACGACAATGTCGGCCACTTCCGCGCCAAGTGCGAACAGCGCGAGGTCCATCCCGAGCAGTTGCGGCGGCTGGAGGATTTGTCCCGTTTTCCCTTCACCAGCAAGGCGGATTTGCGCGACAACTACCCGTTCGGTCTGTTCGCGGTGCCGCGCGAGCAGGTGGCGCGCATCCACGCCAGCAGCGGCACCACCGGCCAGCCCACGGTGGTGGGCTATACCCGCGGCGATATCGATGCCTGGGCCACGGTGGTGGCGCGCTCCATCCGCGCCGCCGGCGGCCGTCGCGGCAGCATGGTGCACATCGCTTACGGCTATGGGCTGTTCACCGGCGGCCTGGGCGCGCATTACGGCGCCGAACGCCTGGGCTGCACCGTGGTGCCGATGTCCGGCGGCCAGACCGAGCGCCAGGTGCAGCTGATCCAGGATTTCCGCCCTGACATCATCATGGTCACGCCGTCCTATATGCTGAATATTCTCGATGAAATGGAACGGCGGGGCATGGACGCCGCGCTTTCCTCGCTGCAGGTCGGCATCTTCGGCGCCGAGCCGTGGACCGGACTGATGCGGCAGGAGATCGAGCGCCGCGCCGGCATCGACGCGGTGGACATCTACGGCCTGTCCGAGGTGATGGGGCCGGGCGTGGCCAGCGAGTGCGTGGAAAGCAAGGACGGCCCGGTAATCTGGGAGGATTTCTTCTACCCGGAAATCATCGATCCGCACAGCGGCGAGGTGCTGCCGGATGGCGAGGAGGGCGAATTGGTGCTGACCTCGCTGACCAAGGAAGCGATGCCGGTGATCCGCTACCGCACTCGCGACCTGACCCGGCTGCTGCCGCCCAGCAGCCGCTCGATGCGGCGCATCGGCAAGATCGTCGGCCGTTCCGACGATATGTTGATCATCCGCGGCGTCAATGTGTTTCCCACCCAGATCGAAGAGTTGATCCTGCAGCAGCCAGGCTTGGCGCCGCACTTCTATCTGGAGGTGAGCAAGGACGGCCATCTGGATCGACTGGTGGTCTATGTCGAGCGCGAACCCAGCGGGCCGGCGCGCGACGATGCCAAACAGCTGGCGGCGTGGCAGTTGCAGCACGGGATCAAGAGCCATGTCGGCGTGACGACCACAGTGCAGGTGGTGGAGCCGATGGCGATAGAGCGTTCGGTGGGCAAGGCGCGGCGGGTGGTGGACAAGCGCCCGCGCTGACAACTTCGCCGCATGGGTCGCATTTTCGCTTGTTACTTTATCGAACGGTCGGTAAATTAATTGGGAGTTGTCACCGCATGCCGGGCGGCGAGGCCTGGCGGCGTTCATCAAGGAGGAGGGGCGATGTATACCCAAGCATTGGATCAGCCGGACATCAGCGCGCCGACAGCGGCGCCATCGCCGCGGCAGCAGGCGTTCGACGCCAAGCTGGACGCCGATGAAAAGATCGAAGCGCGCGACTGGATGCCGGAAGCTTACCGCAAGACCCTGCTGCGGCAGATTTCGCAGCACGCGCATTCCGAAATCGTCGGCATGCAGCCGGAGGGCAACTGGATCACGCGCGCGCCCACGCTCAAGCGCAAGGCCATTCTGCTGGCCAAGGTGCAGGACGAGGGCGGCCACGGCCTTTATCTGTACGCGGCGGCGGAAACGCTGGGCGCTTCGCGCGACGAGATGGTGGCGGCGCTGCTGTCCGGCCAGGCCAAGTATTCCAGCATCTTCAACTATCCGACGCTGTGCTGGGCCGATATCGGCACCATAGGCTGGTTGGTGGACGGCGCGGCGATCATGAACCAGATTCCGCTGTGCCGCTGCTCCTATGGTCCGTATGCCCGCGCGATGGTGCGCATCTGCAAGGAAGAGAGCTTTCACCAGCGCCAGGGTTACGACCTGCTGCTGGCGATGATGGGCGGCAGCGAGGCGCAGCGCGCCATGGTGCAGCGTTCGGTGAATCGCTGGTGGTGGCCGGTGCTGATGATGTTCGGCCCGCCGGACCGGGATTCGGTGCATAGCGCCAGCAGCATGCAATGGGGCATCAAGCGCATTTCCAATGACGATCTGCGGCAGAAGTTCGTCGACGCCATTGTGCAGCAGGCCGAAGTGTTGGGCGTCAGCCTGCCGGACCCGGCGCTGGCCTGGAACGCGGAGCGCGGGCATTACGATTTCGGCGAGCCGGACTGGGAGGAGTTCAAGCGAGTGCTGGCCGGCGACGGTCCCTGCAACCGCGAACGCATGGCCGCGCGTCAGCGCGCGCATGAAGAGGGCGGCTGGGTGCGCGCCGCCGCCCGCGCCCACGCCGATAAGCAGGCGGCGCGCGCCGCCGCCTGACCAGGAGCTCGCATGTCTGATCGTTCCAGCGCCGGCTGGCCCCGCTTCGAGGTCTTCGTCCTCGGCCGGCACGCCTTGCAATACAAGCATTCCAGCAGCTTGCACGCCAGCGATGCGCGGCATGCGCTGCTGCTGGCCCGCGATGTCTATTTCCGCCGCCAGGAAGGCGTCAGCCTGTGGGTGGCGCTCAGCAGCAGCTTGCAGGAAAACGGCATGCCGGCGGTCGTGGTCCGGGAAGCGGCGGAACCGCAGCAGTTCGAGCTGTTCATCCAATTCAAGCCGGGACTGGACCACCTGCACGTCGCCAGCCTGCTGGCCGAGTCGGCGCCGCAGGCCTTGACGCAGGCCGAGAGCGCTTTCGGCGCCTTCCCGCCCGGCGCGGTCTGGGCGCTGCCCAGCACGGCGTTGAGCTGCAGCGAGCCGGAGCAGCGCCGGCTGTTTATCGAGCCGATGGCCAGCAAGCCTTATCGCTTGCCGACTTTCTTCCAACTGCCGGAAGCCGTGAACCATATGTGAGGAGAACGCGCATGCGCGTGCAAGCGGAGACGCCGGCAACGGCGGAGGTGAGCCAGGATTTGATCGAGTACGCATTGCGGCTGGGCGACAGCGCATTGCTGCTGGGCCAACGTCTGGGTGAATGGTGCGGCCACGCGCCGGAACTGGAGGACGATATCGCGCTGAGCAATATCGCGCTGGACCTGATAGGCCAGGCGCGGCTGTTGCTGGGCCTGGCCGGCGAATGGGAGGGGCGCGGCCGCGACGAGGACGCGCTGGCTTTTCTGCGCGATGCGCCCGAATACCGCAACCTGACCCTGGCGGAGCTGCCTAACGGCGACTTCGGCCAGACCGTGCTGCGCATCGCCTTGTTCAGCGGCTATCAAGTGGCGCTGTGGCAGGCGCTGCGCAGCGGCGGTGACGCGCGGCTGGCGGCGATCGCCGACAAGGCGCTGGCGGAAAGCCGCTACCACCTGCGTTACGCGGCGGAATGGGTGGTGCGGCTGGGGGACGGCACCGATGAATCGCGTCGGCGCATGCAGCAGGCGCTGGCGCATTGGTGGCCATATCTGGCCGAGATGTTCGACGACGACGCGCTGGAGCGGCGTCTTGACGGCATCGCGCCGCCAGCGCGGCAGCTGCGGGCGGCGTGGGAGGCGCTGATCCTGCCGGTGCTGGCGCAAGCCACGCTGCAGCGGCCCGAGGCCAGCGCGTACCGCTCCGGCGGCAAGCGCGGCGAGCATAGCGAATTCCTCGGGCATGTGCTGGCGGAAATGCAGTTTCTGCAGCGCGCCTATCCAGGCGGAAACTGGTGATGGCCAGGCGCGAGCTGACGGTGGCGCAGGCCTGGCGGGCGCTGGAGCGGGTGCCGGATCCGGAAGTGCCGGTGGTGTCGCTGTGCGAACTGGGCATCGTACGCCGGGTGCGCAGGGTGGACGGCGATCTGGAGGTGACGCTGACGCCGACCTATTCCGGCTGCCCGGCCACCGAGGCGATCGCAGCCTCGGTGCGCCAGGCGCTGGGCCGGGCCGGAGAAACGCGGGTGGTCTTGCGCACGCAGCTTAGCCCGCCCTGGACCACGGATTGGATCAGTGCCGCCGGCCGCGACAAGTTACGTCGCTACGGCATCGCGCCGCCGGAACCGGGCGGCGCGGCGGAGGTCGGCGGCAAGGACTGGCAGCCCCTGCGCTTTCAGCCGGCATCGCCGGCGTGTCCACGGTGCGGCAGCCGCCGCAGCCGGCGGCTGAGCCAGTTCGGGGCCACCGCCTGCAAGGCGCTGTATCGCTGCGAAGCGTGTCTGGAGCCGTTCGAGTATTTCAAACCGATCTGAACAAGGAGGCCGGATGAGACTCGCTTTTCATCGCCTGCGCATTGTCGATGTGCGCAGGGAAACCGCCGACGCCGTGGTGCTGACCCTGGAGCCGCCAGCCGAACTGCAGTCGCAATTCCACTTTACCCAGGGCCAGCACCTGGTGTTTCGGGAGCATATCGACGGCGCCGAGGTGCGCCGCTCCTATTCGCTGTGCGGCGACGCCGACGAGGATGGGCTGCGGGTGGCGGTGAAGAAAGTGGACGGCGGCGTGTTTTCCAGCCATGTCCACCAATGCTGGCAGCCGGGGCGCTGGGTGGAGGCGATGCCGCCGACGGGGCGTTTTTTCACGCCGCTGGCGGAGGCGCAGCGCAAGCATTATCTGGGCATCGCCGCCGGCAGCGGCATCACGCCCTTGTTGTCCCTGATCAAGACCACGTTGCGGCGCGAATCGCGCAGCCGCTTTACTTTGTTTTACGGCAATCGGCGGCGGCAGGACATTCTGTTCGCCGAGGAACTGGCGGCGCTGAAGTCCAGCTATCCGGCGCGGCTGGCGGTGCATCATTTCCTGAGTCGCGAGGCGCAACAACCCGAGCTGTTTCATGGCCGGCTGGACCGGACGCGGCTGCAGCGGGCGTTGGCGGCGCTGCTGCCGCGAGGCCTGGTCGATGAAGCCTTCGTCTGCGGGCCCAACGATATGATAGACCAGGCCTGCGCCTGTCTGGAGAGCGCCGGCCTGGCCGCGTCCCGTATCCATTGCGAGCGCTTCGGCGAACCCGTGCGCGGCGCGGCGCCGCCGCCGGCGCGGGAGGAGGAGAACCCGGCGGCCAGCGTCACGGTGATCATCGACGGCCAGCAGCGGCAGCTGGCGCTGCGTGCCGGCGAGCGCATACTCGCGGCCGCGGTCGCGGCCGGGGTCGACCTACCTTACTCTTGCCAAGGTGGGGTATGCTGCACCTGCCGAGCCAAGGTGCTGTCCGGCGCGGTGTCCATGGACAAGAATTTCGCCCTGGAACCCGCCGAGGTGGAACAAGGCTTCGTGCTCGCCTGTCAGGCGCGGCCACGAACCCAGCAAGTGGTGCTCAGTTTTGATGAGCGTTGACGGTTGCTTGCCTAGAGCCGCCGGCAAAACCCGGTTAACCCCGGTTTTGCCCGGTGGTTCGTAGTCATCGGGGAGGTTCGTTGCTGCCGCGTCTGGCCTTTTCACTCAATCTGATATGCGGATATGGCCAGAACAAAATCTCCCAATTACGAGGCGCAGCAGCAAAACATATTGGAAAACGCGGCCAGGCTGTTTGCCGAGCAGAGTTTTCCCAGTGCTTCGATAGCCCAGCTGGCTGAGTTGTGCGGCATGTCCAAGCCGCTGTTGTATCACTACTATCGCGACAAATCGCATCTGCTGTTCGATATCGCCGACACCTATGTGGATAAGCTGGTCGGCATCGTCGACGCGGCGGCGCGGCAAGGCCTGCCGGCGGACGCGCATTTGCGGCTGCTGATCGAGCGTTTCATGGAAGAGTACGCGTCCTCGCGCCATTACCACATGGTGTTGGTGCAGGATGTCAAATTCCTGGGCGAGACGGAGCGGAAGCAGGTGAAGGCCAAGCAGGCCGGGGTGGTGGCGGCGTTCGCCGAACTGATCGCCCGCCTGCGGCCGGAGCTGCCGGCGGCGCAGGTCAAGCCGGTGACGATGACCTTGTTCGGCATGATGAACTGGACGTTTACCTGGTTCCGCGCCGATGGCGCGATAGATAGGGCGGGCATGGCGCGCATTGTCAGCCAGTTGTTTCTTCACGGCGTGTATGGATGTGGAGAGGGAACTGACCATGAGCGAGTATCTGAGGGAGCACCGCGCTGAGCGGATCTGCCATCTGGAAATTCACCGGCCGGCGCGGCACAACGCGCTGAGCGCCGAACTGATGCGGGAGCTGGAGGCCGCGCTGGACGCGGCGGACGGCGACCCCGCCATCAGCGTCATTCTGCTGTCCGGCACCGAGCAGGCCTTCGCCGCCGGCGCCGACATCGGTCGCATGGCCGAATGGGACTATCAGCAGGTCTTTCTCGACGATTACGTGAGCCGGCACTGGGAGCGCGCGCGCAGCGTGCGCAAGCCGCTGATCGCGGCGGTACGCGGTCTGGCGATAGGCGGTGGCTGCGAGCTGGCGATGATGTGCGATGTGATCATCGCCGGCGAGTCCGCCCGCTTCGGCCAACCGGAAATCAAGCTGGGCACCTTGCCCGGCATGGGCGGCACCCAGCGGCTGCCGCGCGCGATCGGCAAGGCCAAGGCGATGGAGTGGTGCCTGAGCGGCGAGCTGTACAGCGCCCGCGAGGCGGAACAGGCCGGCCTGGTGTCGCGGGTGGTGGCCGACGCCGAAGTGCTGGCGACGGCGCAGACGCTGGCCGCGCGGATGGCCGGCTATTCACTGCCGGCGCTGCTGCTGATCAAGGAGTCCTTGAACCGTGCTTTCGAATCCAGCCTGACCGAGGGCCTGCTGTTCGAGCGGCGCGCCTTCCACGCCAGTTTCGCGCTGGATGATCGGCGGGAAGGAATGCAGGCCTTTCTCGACAAGCGGCCGCCTCGTTTCCAGCACCGCTAGGCGCGCCAGGAGCGAGGTGAAGGTTTGAGGCCCGGATGCTTCGCTCGTCGTTGTTTAAGAACCTGCCCAATGCTTAGCGAGCACGCGCGAGGCAAGGCGTCATGGCTGGGAAAGCCGTGATGGCCGAGCATCATGCTGAAGCGATGTTTGGCGTGTGACGCCTGATGAAACGCGGCAGGCGCTGAATCACTTCTTAATTTATTCAATAAGGAGTCGCACCATGTCCCATGCCTATATCTGCGATGGCATCCGCACCCCATTCGGCCGCTACGGCGGCGCGCTTTCCGGCGTGCGCGCCGACGATCTGGCGGCCTTGCCGCTCGCCGATCTGATGCGGCGTCATCCGTTGCTGGACTGGTCTTGCCTGGACGAAGTGATTCTGGGCTGCGCCAATCAGGCTGGCGAGGACAACCGCAATGTGGCGCGGATGGCGACCTTGCTGGCCGGCCTGCCGCAATCGGTGCCGGCGCTCACCGTCAACCGCTTGTGCGCGTCCGGCCTGGACGCGGTGGGCATCGCCGCGCGCGCGATCGCCGCAGGCGAGGCCGACCTGGCGCTGGCCGGCGGCGTGGAGAGCATGTCGCGCGCGCCCTTTGTGCTGGGCAAGGCCGACGGCCCGTTCGCGCGCAATGCGCGGCTGGAAGACAGCACCATAGGCTGGCGCTTCGTCAACCCGGCCTTCCAGCGCCAGTTCGGCATCGACTCGATGCCGGAAACCGCGGAAAACGTCGCGCGCCAGTTCAATATCTCCCGCGCCGATCAGGACGCGTTCGCGTTGCGCAGCCAGCAGCGTTACGCCACGGCGCGCGAGCGCGGTTTTTTCAATGCGGAAATCCTGGCGCTGGAGCTGCCGCAGCGCAAGAGCGAGCCACTACGGGTGGCCCAGGACGAACACCCGCGGCCGACCACCACGCTGGCGGATCTGGCGCGGCTCAAGGGCGTGGTGGCGGATGGCTCGGTCACCGCCGGCAACGCCTCCGGCGTCAACGACGGCGCGGCGGCCTTGCTGTTGGCCAGCGGCGCTGGCATCAAGCGTCACGGCCTGCGCCCCAGGGCGCGGATTCTGGGTCAGTGCTCGGTGGGGCTGGAGCCGCGCATCATGGGCATGGGGCCGGCGCCAGCGGCGGAAAAGCTGCTGCGGCGCTTGGGCCTGAGCGTGGCGGAGCTGGATGTGATCGAGTTGAACGAGGCCTTCGCCTCGCAATCGCTGGCGGTATTGCGGCAATTGGGCCTGGCCGATGACGACGCCAGGGTCAATCCCAACGGCGGCGCCATCGCGCTCGGCCATCCGCTCGGCGCTTCCGGCGCGCGGCTGGTGTTGACCGCCTTGCGTCAATTGGAGGCCAGCGGCGATAGGCTGGCCTTGTGCGCGATGTGCGTCGGCGTCGGCCAGGGGGTGGCGCTGATATTGGAACGGGTGGAGGGAGAGGGCTGATGGACGAGCTGGTGTTGTTGGAATACCCGGCCCCCGGTGTGGCGCGGCTGCGTTTGAATCGTCCGCAGGCATTGAATGCCCTGAACCTGGAGATGCGACGGCAATTGGCGCGCCATTTCCACGCGGTGGCGGAACAGCGCGACATACGGGTGGTGGTGCTGTGCGGTGCTGGGCGCGCGTTCGCCGCCGGAGCCGACCTGGCGGAGCTGGCCGATTGTGGCAGCATCGAACTGATGCAGCGCCAAGTGCATAAGCTGTGGCAGGCGATAGCCGATTGCCCCCAGCCGGTGATCGCGGCGGTGGCGGGCTATGCGCTGGGTGGCGGCTGCGAATTGGCGATGCACGCCGACATCATCGTCGCCGCGGAATCGGCGCAGTTTGGCCAGCCGGAAGTCAAAGTGGGTGTGATGCCGGGCGCTGGCGGCACCCAGCGCTTGCTGCGCGCGGTGGGAAAGTTCCGCGCGCTGAAGCTGCTGCTGACCGGCGAGCGCATCGGCGCGGCTGAGGCGCTGGCGATGGGCCTGGTCAGCGAGGTGGCGGCGGACGAGGTGCTGGAGACGCGGGCGCTGGAACTGGCGATGCAGATCGCGGCCTTGCCGCCGCTGGCGGTGGCGCAGATCAAGGAGGTGGTGCTGGCCGGCGCCGATGCGCCGTTGGTGACGGCGCTGATGCTGGAGCGCAAGGCATACCAGCTGCTATTTTCATCGCGGGATCAGCAGGAAGGAATGCGGGCGTTTCTGGACAAGCGCGCGGCGGTGTTCCGCGGCGAATAAAAAAATCGGGCGGCAATGATCTTGCCGCCCGGTCCACTTGACTTGCTTAGAACCTGTTCAAAGTCTGCTGCGCTTCGGCGATACGGCGTTGAAACCAAGCTCAAAATGCTCATGTACCACTTGTACATTCCGCTTTTTCGCTCGTTCTCGCCTTGTATCGCTCTTGCTCGCGAGACTTTGAACAGGTTCTCAATGCGCGCCGCTATCGCCGCCAGCAGCGGTGAACGGGGGCTTGGCGAACCACACCAGGCCGATCAGCAGCACGAACAACACGCCGGACAGCCAGAAAATCTCATTGGCCGCCATGATGTAGCCCTGCTTGGTGATCTGCAGCGAGGTCAGCGCCGCCTGCTGTCCGGAGGATAGGCCGGCCATGTCCAGCAGCCGGAACCAGGCGTTGGACGCCTGATCGTAGAGGCTGACATGCTCGGTCAGGCGCGCGTGGTGCATCGCCTCGCGACGGTCCCACATCGTGGTGGTGATCGAGGTGCCTATGCTGCCGGCCAGAATCCGCAGGAAGTTGGACAGGCTGGACGCGCTGGCGATCTGGCTGGGATGTAGGCCGGACAGGGTGATCGTGGTCAACGGCATGAAGAAGCAGGCCACGCCTATGCCTTGCACCACCTGCGGCCACACCACGTAGGCGAAGTCCATCTGCGGGTTGAAGGTGCTGCGCCAGAAGAAGCAGATCGCGTACACGCTGAAGCTCACCGTCACCACCCAGCGCATGTCCAGCCGCTGCGCGTACTTGCCGATGATGGGCGACAGCACCACCGGGATCAGCCCGATGGGGGCCGCGGCCAGGCCGGCCCAGGTGGCGGTATAGCCCATCTGGGTCTGCAGCATCAGGGGCAGCAGCACCACGGTGCCGAAGTAGAGCATGAAGCCCAGGCTGATGGCGACGGTGCCGACGGTGAAGTTGCGCTGCTTGAACAGGCTCAGGTCGACGATGGGATGTTTCTCGCCCAGCTCCCAGATCACCAGATAGACCAGCGCCAGCACCGCGATCACCGCCAGGGTGACCACCTCGGTGGAGTTGAACCAGTCCAGCTCCTTGCCGCGGTCCAGCACCATTTGCAGCGCGCCGACGCCGATCACCAGCAAGGCCAGGCCGATGCGGTCGATGGGCAGGTCCACGGTGTCGGTTTCGCGCGGCTTGAGGATGCGCCAGGAAATGAAGGCCGCCGCCAGTCCCACCGGCACGTTGATGAAGAAAATCCAGCCCCAGTGCCAGTTGTCGCTGATCACGCCGCCCAGAATCGGGCCGAACACCGGCGCGACGATCACCGTCATCGCCCATAGCGCCAGCGCCATGCCTTTCTTCTCCGGCGGGTAGCAGGACAACAGCAGGCTTTGCGACAGCGGAATCATCGGGCCGGCCACCGCGCCTTGCAGCACGCGGAAGAAAATCAGCATTTCCAGGCTGTTGGACATGCCGCACAGCCAGGAGGTGAGCACGAACAGCAGGGTGGAGGCGGTGAACAGCTTCACCTCGCCCAGGCGCTTGGCCAGCCAGCCGGTCAGCGGCACCGCGATGGCGTTGGCCACCCCGAAGGAGGTGATCACCCAGGTGCCCTGGCTGGTGGCGGCGCCGAGGTTGCCCGAGATGGTGGGCAAGGCCACGTTGGCGATGGTGGTGTCCAGCACTTGCATGAACACCGACATCGACAGCGCCAGCGTGATCCAGACCAGCTTGGAGCCGGTCAATGGTGGATGATTCATGGTCCGGCCTCCTTATTCGGCCTTGCCTTCACCCGCGTTGGCCGCCAGCAGCGTCCGCACCAGTTCATCGGCCTGTTTCAGGTCCGGCAACTGGCCGGAGACATCCTGATGGGCGACGAAGGGCTGGGCTTCCGCCACCGCCTTGCCATCCTTGCTGGAGGTGTCCACCACCACGTCCATGGACAGGCCGACACGCAGCGGATGCGATTGCAGGTCTTTCGGGTCCAGCTGGATGCGCACCGGCACGCGTTGCACCACCTTGATCCAGTTGCCGGTGGCGTTCTGCGCCGGCAGCAGCGAGAAAGCGCTGCCGGTGCCGGCGGACAGGCCGACCACTTTGCCGTGATAGACGATCTTGCCGCCGTAGAGGTCGGACTGCAGTTCCACCGGCTGGCCGATGCGGATCTTGGCCAGTTGGCCTTCCTTGAAGTTGGCGTCCACCCACAGGTTCTGCAGCGGAATCACCGACATCAGCGGGGTGCCGGCGGCCAGGCGCTGGCCAACCTGTACATTGCGGCGGGCGACGGCTCCGTCCAGCGGCGCCTTGATCTCGGTGCGCTGCAACGCGAGCCAGGCTTCCTTCAGCCGGCTGGCGGCGGATTTGACCGCCGGCTGCTGCGCCAGCGCGTCCTTGCCCAGCAGCGCGGCGCTGGCTTTCTGCTGTTCGCGCGCGGCCTCCAGCGCGGCCTTGGCTGCGGCGACGGCGTCATTGGCGTGGCCCAGCTCCTCCGCCGACAGCGCATCGGTGCCGGCTAGCTGCTTGCGGCGCTTCAGGTCGGCATCGGCGCGGGCCAGCTCGGTTTCGCGCAGGGTGACCTGGGCCGCCAGTTGCTGGGTATTGCTCATCAATTGGCGCGTTTGACGCACGGCTTGAGCGAACTCATTGCGGGCGCGGTCGAAGTTCAGCTGCGCGTCGTTCTTGTCCAGGCTGACCAGCAGTTGGCCGGCCTTGACGTGCTGGGTGTCATCCACCAGCACTTTGGCGACGGTGCCGCCCACTTCCGGGGTGACTTGCACCAGGTGGCCGCTGACATAGGCGTCGTCGGTGCTTTCCTCGTGGCTGAGCACCAGCGCCCAGTAAGCGCCGTAAGCGATGGCGATGGCGGCGAACAAGGTGGTGGCGACAATCAGATTGCGCTTGCGGCCTTGCGCGGTTTTGGTTTTCTTATCCATGACGATGGTGTCCTAGTGGGTGGCGGGGGCAGCGGTGAAGCCGCCACCCAGTGCGGTGTTCAGCGAGGTCCAGGCCAGTTTGCGGCCGGCTTCGGCGTCGATGCGCGCGGATTGTTGCGCCAGCGCGCTGTCCTGAGCGTCCAGCAGGTTCAGCTTGTTGATGATGCCGGCCTTGAAGCGGGCGCCGGCGGAGTCCGCCGCGCGCAGGCTGCTGTCCTGTGCTTGACGCGCCTGTTCCAGTTGCTTGCCGCTTTGCTGCCAGCCGCTGACGGCGTCGGCGGCGTCGCGCAGCGCGTCCAGCACGGTCTGGTTGTAGCTGAGCACAGCCATGTCATAGCTGGCCCGTTGCTTGCCCAGATTGGCCTGGATCGCGCCGGAGTGGAAAATTGGCAGGCTGATCGCCGGCATGAAGCCCCAGAACGAGGAATCACCATTCATCAGCTTGTTGAATTCCAGCGAAGTCTGGCCGGCGAAGGCGGTCAGCTTGATATTGGGATAGAACTCGGCGCGCGCGGCCTTGACCGCGCCGGCCATGGCTTCCACTCGCGCGCGTTGGGCGGCGATGTCCGGGCGCTTGCCCAACAGATCGGCGTTCAGGCCATCGGCATCCATGGCAGGCACCGTCAGCGCCTTGCCCGGCTGCAGATCGCGCAAGGCGTCCGGGCCTTGGCCGGTCAGCGCCGCCAGCGCGTGGCGGGCGCGGTCGCTGTCTTGCGCCAGAGCGCTTTGCTGCTGACGCAGGCGGTGCAGCGAGACTTCATTGCCGCGCTGATTGTCGCCCGGCAGCAAGCCGGCGTTGATGCGGGCCTGGGTCAGCGTCTGGCGGCTTTCCGCCAGCTGGATGCGCTTGGCCAGCACCGCGCTTTGCGCCTGCAGCCGCTGCAATTGGGTGTATTGGGCGATGACGGCCTGGGTCAGCGTCAACCGGGTTTGCGCGCCCTCGAAGGCGATCGCGGTCTGCTGGCCGACGGCCTCGTCGATCTGGCCACGGTGCTTGCCCCAGAAGTCGAACTCCCAACTGCCCATCAGCATCGCGGTATAGGCGTTGACGTAGTCGCGCGAGATCGGCGCCGGGAACTCGTAATTCAGCTGGGTCATATTGGCGCTGAAGTCGAGTTTGGGGCCGCTATTGCCTTCGACAATACCGACGGCGGCGCGCGCCTGGCGCAGCCTGGCCTCGGCCAGCTTCAGCGACGGCGCGTCTTGCAAGGCGCGGGCCACCAACTGGTTCAAAGCGGCGTCATTCAACTGGGTCCACCAGTCGCTGGCGAGCTGTCCGCCCTGCTTGTTGGCCAGGCTCAGTTGCTCGGCATTGAGCTGGCTGGCCGGGACGCTGTCGGGGCCGAAGCTCGCGCAGCCGCCCAATAGGGCGCTGAGCAGCAGGGCGCTGACGCCGTGCTGCCATTGAGTCTTTTTCACCTTGAGGGTCTCCCCGTGTTCACTTGCTTTATTAGCAATTGATGAAGTGATTGATGATGTGATAGTCACTTAAGTTATTATTAGGACGAAAAAAACCGCGTATGCGGCCTTAACCGCCCAGGCTGCAGAGCAGCTTGCGCAATAGGCGTTCGAACTCTTGTTTTTCCGCGGCGTCGAAATCGGCCCACAGTTCGCGGTGGCATTCTCGGGAGATGGGGAGCAGCGATTCCACGAGTTGAACGCCGCTCGGCGTCAGTTCCAGCAGAATCTTGCGCCGATCTTCCGCGCTGGGCGAACGCGCGGCCCAGCCGTTTTTGACGAGTTCGTCGGCAATGCGCGTGGCGTTGGTGCGTGATGAATCCAGCGTATCGCTGATTTCAGACGGGTAGAGCGCCTGCTGCGGACAGGCGTACAGCGCCAGCAGGGCCATCCATACCGTTTCGTTGAGGCCGTGCTGCTTGAGCTTGTCGCACAGGTGAGCGGACAGGCGCGGCAGGATGTGGTACAGCAAGCGCGCCAGAATCACCTCCTGGCGCGGCACTCCTGGAAAACGCGCTTCGATCCGATTGACCGCCTGCTCTAGCGTTTGAAAAGACTTGGTTGGATTCATGAACGCTATTTTAGTAACTTGGGTTACTATTCCGCAAGTGATAATTTAGAAGGAGATGGGACGGTTGCGTTGAAAGCCGATGTGGCGGAAATAAATATGCCCAGCCGGAGGGGCTGGGCGCGGGTGGGAATGCCGGCTAGTCCAGCAACTGCAGCACGCGTTCCGGCGGCCGTCCCACCACGGCGCGCTCGCCGCGGACGGCGATGGGGCGCTCAATCAGCTTGGGATTGTCCACCATCGCGGTAATCAGGTGTCTGGGTTCCAGTGTGATGTCGTCCAGATAGAGTTCGGCGTACTCTTCCTCTTTCTGGCGCATCAGGTCGCGCGGTTCCATGTTCAGCAGCGCCAGCAGGCGCTCCAACTCTTCGTAGCTGGGCGGGTGTTTCAGGTACTCGACGACTTCGACTTCCGCGCCGGCGTTTTCCAGCAGGCTGAGCGCCTCCCTGGATTTGGAGCAGCGCGGATTATGGTAGAGGCGGATCATGGTATCTCCTTGTTATGGCTTTGCGCGGAGCGAATTGATCGTGGCACGAAATCGCGATTGGCGCCAGCGTGCGTGGCGGCTTATGGCTAGCACAATATGCACCGATGGCGTTTAATTTGAATCAGTCTTGTTTGGCAAGTTCCGGCCCAACCGTTACCATGCATTGACTCTCATTGTTATTTATTCGCCATGCACGCCTCCACACGCAGCCACTTCGGGCTGGCAATCCTATTGGCGGCCCTGTCCACGCTAGGGCCGTTTTCGATCGACACTTTCTTGCCGGCGATGAGCGCGATCGGGCAGAGCCTGGCGGTCACGCCGCTGCAGATGCAGCAGGCGCTGACGGTATATCTATTGTCTTACGCGGTGATGATGCTGTGGCATGGCTCCATCTCGGACGCGGTGGGCCGCCGTCCGGTGGTGCTGGTCACCACCTTGCTGTTCAGTCTGGCGTCAATAGGCTGCGCGTTGGCGGACAGCCTGGGCCAGCTGTTGCTGTTCCGCGCGCTGCAAGGCTTCTGCGGCGGTGCCGGCCTGGTTGTGGGGCGGGCCATCATCCGCGACAAGCTGGACGGCGCCGACGCTCAGCGGCTGATGTCGCAAGTGACGATGTTGTTTTCCCTGTCGCCGGCGATCGCGCCGGTGGTGGGCGGCTGGCTGTTCGGCGCCTTTGGCTGGCATTCCATCTTCGTGTTCATGGCGTTGATCGGCCTGGCGCTGTTCCTGATGAGCTGGTTCGCCTTGCCGGAAACCCATCATGAATCGGCGCGCCAGCCCTTGAAGATCAAATACCTGCTGGCCAACTACTGGCAGGTGGGGCGCAAACGCGAGTTTCAACTGCTGACCGCGGCGGTGTCTTTCAATTTCGCCGGCTTTTTCCTTTACATACCATCGGCGCCGGTATTCCTGATGCAGCACTTGCACCTGGGGCCGGGGCAGTTCTTGTGGATGTTCGGCCCGGCGGTATCCGGCATCATGTTCGGCGCCTATCTGTCCGGCAAGATGGCGGGACGCGTGGAGCAGAAGGACATCGTGTCGCGCGGCTATGTGGTGATGTTCATCGCCGCCGGCTGGAACCTGTTGTACAACCTGCTAGCCCCGACCGTGGCGATGCCGTGGGCGGTGCTGCCGCTGGCGCTGTACACCACTGGCATGTCGATCGCCGCGCCGTCCATCACCCTGAACCTGATGGACCAGTTTCCGTCCTTGCGCGGCACCGCCTCGTCGCTGCAAGGCTTCTTCCAGACCATGATGTCCAGCGTGGTGGCCGGCCTGATCGCGCCGCTGGCCTGGGGTAGCCCGCTGAGCCTGGCGGCCTGCATGATGGTCATGCTGGTGCTGGGCTTCGTGTTCCGGATGGGGTATAGGCGGCGGGTGACCATGGCGTCCAGATGATGCCGTGAGGCTTCAATATCATTAAAAAACACCACAGTTTAGCTGTGGTGTTTTTGTTTGAAGAGGCTCAGCCTTGTTTGAGAGCCAGCGCAAACTCGCGTAAGCGTCCGGATTGTTTGGCCGAGCTTATACGGTCGCGCAGGAAGGCAAGCAGAATACCTATCGCCAGTCCGCCAAAGAGACCCAGCATGGCGATCTGTGCTCGTTTGGGCTTGCTGCTCAACTCGGGAACTTCCGCTTTGTCCAGTACCTGGATCTGGGAAGAGTCCTTGGCTTCCTCTATACGCGCCAACTCGTATTGCTTGGAGAGCAGTTCGAAAATGGTCTCCTGATATTTGACATCGCGCAGGCGGCGCAGATATTCCAGCCCGGACTGCGGCACTTTGCCAGTTGGCACCATCACATCACCAGCGCTTTCTTTACCGGTTTCCAATTTGGCCAGTTGTGCTTTTAAGCCGGCAAGCTCTTGGCTAGTGCGCAGGTATAGTGGGTTCTGCTCGGTGGCGTAACTACGCATCGCTTCCAGCTGAACCTCTTTAGCCGCGATACTGGCTTTGACTTGGGTGACGGTGTTCATGATGGCTGATACCTGCCCCTCCGGCTGGATCATGCCGGTGCGTTCCTGGGTTTTGCGCAATGCGGTTTCCGCTTCGGCAAGCTGTGTCTTGGTCTGCTTAAGCTGGTTTTCGAAGAATAGGCGCCGCTTGGCCGCATCTGTCACGGCTAGGTTTTGATTCAGTTTTATCAACTGTTCGATGTAGGCGTTGGCTAGTTTGGCGGCAAATTGGGGCTCGGCATCATCCACGCGGATAGTGATTAAGCCATCCTTGCTACTACTGATTGCGCTGGCATTTTGCAGTTCTTTTCGGGTGGTCTCCATGGATTCCGTTTGGTAACGCTGCTTCAGCTTGAACTGCTGAATCAAGCTATCCGCTATGGTCCTGCTTTGCAACATGCCGATATAAAGGTCGTTTGGGTTTTTTAAACCAGAGGCACCTCCGGCAATGCCGGCCAAACCACCTAGCTGCCCCAGCAGCGCACTCATGCCTGCGCTCTGTTGTTGCGGCGGCAGGATTTTTGCGGTAGAGGTAAACGTGGGTGGCAGCAAGAGGCTGACTAACAACGCGGCGGCTCCTAGGCAAGCGGTACTGCCAAGGATCCAGTATTTCTGTTGCACCAATACCCGAATGATATCCAGAAGATTAAGCTCTTCCGGGGTGTTGCTTGCTAGTGTGGTGTTCTCATTCATGGACATAATCAATTCCAGATGTTAGGGCGCGATCGCTTATTTCAGGACTTTAAGGCCGGCAGCACCCAAGCCGAACTGGTAAAGAATCGAGGTCCATTCTTTCAAGGACTGGGTCCAACTGCTGACGACGACTTCGTCAGGCACGACGATGGTGTCGCCTGGATTGATGCGTTTGCCGCCTAAGCTGGAGAACCAACCAGCGTTATTGTTGCTGGCTACGGTGCCATCCGCTCGCAGCACATAGGTTGCGGATTTATCGCCAGTCTGGGTAATGCCACCTGCAAGATCAAGGTAGTCCTTGACCGCGCGTTGTGGGCGATAGATGAAGGCATTGCTTTGATAGACCGCTCCCAATACATTGACGGTGCCGGGGCGGCGTGGAATGGTAACGGTGTCGCCATTCTGCAACGGCAGGTCTGGCAGATCCTTGACCTGGGCATCGGCTCCGCTGAGTTCCAACACGACTCGGCCTTCCGCCTTGATCGTACGCATTTTCTCGGCCAGCTTGCGCTGGCGCTCGACTTCGGCGGTGATGGCGGTGACATTGTCTTTGTCGGTTTGCTTGGAGAGCCTGGCTGCGGCGGTCTGTTCCAGTTCCTTCTCGAAACGAGAGGCGACTTCGTCCAGTTTGACTTGTTGTTCTTTGCGTATACTTTCGCGTTGCAAGGCGGTGGCAAAGATATAGCCATATTCGGTTGTGCCGCCCAGGCGCATGACCAGTTCGCGCAGCGTCTCGCCTTTTTGTAGCTGGAAAGTGCCGGTTTGTTTGGCTTCGCCTGTGACTCGAACAAACTCCGTTTCTTGGCGGACATCGACGGGTAGAGCGCTGGGAGAGAATACCCGGAAGATATCGCTGGCAGCTAGCTTGAGCTGTTTCAGCGCCGGGGCATTGATGTTGCTATTGTCTGGACTGGCTTGCCATTGCAATGTGAATTGATTGTCAGTATTTTTCTCCAGCCGCCATGCTTTGCCTTCTGCAGCGGACTCAAGGCCGCCAGCCCAACGCAACAAGTCTGCACTGCTTTCCCCTGCAGAGAATTCATAAACAGCGGGGTGTTTGACGTCGCCTAGCAGAGCGACTCGCTTATTGGCTGGGGCGATGTGAATGACGTCGCCATCACGGAGAGTCAAGTCAGTGGACTTGTCGCCATCGACCAGAATCTTGTACAGGTCGAGGGTACCGACTGCCTTGCCATCGCGCATCAGCTGGATATTGCGCATCGAACCATTATCGTTGGGGCCGCCGGAGGCAAACAGTGCGTTCAACAGCGTACTCATTCCACTCAAGGTGTAGCTGCCAGGCGCTTGGGCATTGCCGACCACATAGACTTGCACTGCGCGTGTTTGCAGCAGGCTGGCACTGAGTTCGAAATTATTGAAAACGCGGGAGACACTTTTCTTCAGCGTGTCTTGCAAATCCTTGAACTTGACGCCGGCGACTGCCACCGAACCGACACGGGGCAGGTAGACGGTGCCATTGCGTTCGACGGTCAAGGTCAAGTCTATATCGACCATGCCCCAACCCTTGACCTGGATTTGATCGCCCACCCCTATGACATAATCAGGATTGACCTGGGCCGCATCGGTTGGTGCAAAAGTCGATGGTGGATTGGTGAACAGATCACTACCAAAGATGGGTAAGGTCTTGCCGGTTGCTACCCGCACAAACTCAATAAATGGACTAAGTTCCTGCTCGTCTTGTTTGCGGAGCTTGGGAGGCCGCATTTGGTATGCTTGGCCAAAACGTGGTGTCTGATTCGGAAGAGGTTGCTGGTTGGCTATATTGGGCATGCCGAATGAAGAGTCGCTGTCATAGCCCTGCATCATCGTTTCCGAAAATCCTGTGGCGGCGGATTTACCATTTGGGGCTGCGTGGGCCGAGGCAGCACCGAGGGCGAAGATGCCCGCAAGCACGCGGATGGAAATGTCGCTTGAAATATTTTGTAAGATTTTCATTGCTTATAAGACCATATTCAATAGTGATTCAGTTTAATGATTTCGAAATTTGGATCCCGGCTTGATTAGGCCCAAGCATCAGCGAGGTGCGATATCGGGACTCATCTCGCTGCGCCTGCCATAGCCAGGCGCCGGAAGCATAGCCGAGCAGGCTGCCCGCGGTGACATCCGACAGCCAATGTTCCTTGCCGGCAACCCTGCCCAGTGCGCCGATTGCTGCCAAGCCATAGAGCCAAGGCTGGTCATACTCTTTGGCGAACGGAGTAACCGCTCCAAATAACGCAGCTGCATGATTGGAAGTGAAGCTGCTTTGGAAGCGGGCGGCATCGGCAGCCTGCTTCTGCCATGGACTATCGCTGCTGTCGGGCCGAGCTCGATTGACCAAACCTTTGAGTGCAATGCTACCGGCACTTGCTAGTGCAGCGGACTCGAGGGATATCAGGCCGGTATTGCTCAATCGCTCATCACCGAAGGCGAAAGCGCTGCCTGCCAGGCCGATCGCGGCGAGGGGAGCGGCATCGCCGATATGTTTCCAGCTACGCAGCAAGCGCAGGTTTTGACGTTTGCCGATGGCATCATTCATCGGCTTGTCTAGCACCATCGCCGCTAGGGTCAATCCGGCCGCAGTCGTCAAAGCAGTGGTTTTATCATCGAAACGGGAAAACTGCTGATGGCTATCCTCAAGACGCAAACGTATGGCCGGCCAAGGCTGGAAGGTTGGCAATGGCGGATTGACCGCCGGCAGATTCAGCTCGTCTGCACGTTCCGCAAAATTGCCGAGGCCATCATACATCTCTACATCATGGCGTGGGTCGCTGAGAATGTCGTAAAGGTCGCCAGGCGACATGACCATTTGACCGACGTCGCGGGTCCATGGTGACAGGGAAAAATTGCCGACAGCCTGAGTGTCCAAGGTCAGCATACTGTTCAGAGGAATGGAGATGAACAGGCCCTTGTCTTTATAAGGTGAGCTTGGTTTGCCAGGGGAGGTAATATCGTTGCCATCGGTGCTGGTATACCAAGCGCCGATCTCGATGCCAGAGTGAAAGCGTCGTTTCACTTCCAGGCGGGCGCCCATGTCCTTGGCCAGAAAACGCCCGGCACGGACGGTGGCGGTCACATTCATCGGCAAGCGGTAATGCAAGGCGGCGAGAGCCGTAACGGTTTGATAGTCGCGCTTGCCGAACCAGCCTTTGACATCCCGCTGTTGCAACGCATCGACTGACAGGTCCACTGCCCAGTGCCTAGTCTCCGGGAAGTACAAGACTTGGCCGCCTGCACCGCGGAACATCTCCTCATAAATGCCCGCGGAGGCGCGAGCATAGGTATTGGCGCCGAATGTCAGATATTGGTTTAGCAGCAGGCGATCGAGCTTGGGAGTATTCGTCTTTTTGTAATCTGCAACATCTGAACGCACATGGGGCAATAGGCTATTCGATGGCTGCTTAACGCCGGACACGGTATTGTATAGATTGGTGCTCAGGGCGCTGTTCAGATATAAGCCGCTACCAAGTCTCTTGGTGTAAGTAGCGGCGGCGGCAATTTCGTAGCGGAATGCTCCGCTGGGATCATTGAAATAAATGCCGGTTTTGGGAACGAGACGGAAGCGGTTAGCTTCATTGTCTTCCGCATTGACTTGGACAATGTCGCCGTCCTTGCCCGCCATGATCTCCAGGCTTATGCCATCTCGAATGGTAGAGGCCAGTTGCTCGGCCGAGCGTTCTGCCAGTTCAGCATCTCTGCCCGGCTTGACCGAGACGCTATCCAGAAAAGTTTGCCGATCGACTTTGCCCAGCAAGTAGTTGTTCAGTACCGTCAAGTTAAAGAAACTATAAGTGACGATAGGTTGCTCCAGTTTGGTATATACGACGCGGATATTACGTGTTTCTATCGGCGCAAAATAAAGGGCGGTGCGCACTGCGCGGCCAACGGCGCGGCCTACATTGGAAATACGACTATTGGTGAGCTCTAGCAGCAACTCGTCGCCTTGAACGCTAATGCGGATATTCTTGAAATCCTGGCGGCTGAGAGCCGACACCAAATGGTGCCCATAGCTGGTGTCACTTTGCCACTGTTTTAGAGTGGGGCGGAGCGGTACTTCCGGGCTGCCTGAGAAGTAGGCCGGCTCGGAGATTTTTGGCACAAACTCGCGTTCATTGAGGGGGATTTCAATGGATGCGTTTAGGCTAGTGTGAGTATTCTGTTTGGCTAGCTGTAGTCCTAGCCAACCCCATCGGTATTCTATGCCTGCAGCAGGGCCTTTTTTTCTCTGATGCGCAAAGGTGTCTGCGGCACGAAAATCTTTAGGGTAATTGTTGGCGTCGTATTCTGCGACTAATGACCAGTTAGGGTAACTCTGGGGAGTCCAGCGGGCCCCGCCAAAAGGGCCGTTGATGCGTTCCGAGGCGAAGCCAATTGAAGCCTCTAGATTAGGCAGAAAATGTTTGCTGGCAACAATGTAATTGCCTCGCCACAAGGCAGTGCCGAATATGTCTGTGCGTCCATAAGATACAGCGGGCCACTTTGAGGTTTCAGAAAATATCTGCCACTTGGTGTCTATGGCTTTGTCTTTATAGCTGCCATACCCTCCTCCGTATTGCTGGTCGTCAAATCCAGCAATGCCAGAAATGGAAATGTAGCGGCCAGAAATCTGTAGGAAAGGTAGAATGGTTGCCGAGGTCCAGAGAGTATCATAGGGCTTGTCTGCGCTGAAACCAAAGCTTAGGGAGCCATCGCGGCCAACATCAGCGGATGGCATATTGATATAGCCAAGCTGACCATTTAGACTTGGTTGAGCCAAAGTGTGTGGCGCGTAATAATATGCCCCACTAATTAAAACCCCTTTGATTATCCCGCTGCGCAAAGAAAGAGAAATTGACACAATATTTTGAATTATTTAAATTTTCTATGATGCTATGAGGGCGTACTTTTTCGGGGTGCCGCATAGCCCAAAATTTTAATAGGATAAAACATCAGGCAGCTATCTCTGCTTGTCGAAGATAAACTGCCTGATTAATACAGCTAAGTCCATATGGCCTAAGCGATAATCAGGCCAAATGGGTGAACTGTTAGTGATGAGTGGTCGCGGAGTGGCTAGTCGAGGAGTCACTGTTGCTCGAGACCGCTACGGCAGCTGCAACAGCTGCGCCGATAGCAGCAATAGTGCCAACGCTCAAACCTGCAATGCCTGCAGTGGTGCCGGCGGCGCCAGCGGCAGCTGCCGAGGTGGTTCCCGCGGCGCTAGAGCCTGCAGCGGAGGTGGCTGCGGCTTCTTCCGCAGCGAATACCGGGGCAGAAAGCACGCCAGCCAGAGCGATCAGCATAATTTTCTTCAACATGACAAAGTCCTTATATATTCGAAAAGTTGGGCACAAGAATATTTGCGAGATACTACAAGCTGCATCATAAGACAGTGCATTGGCTTTAGCAAAGTGAATGCTGTATGACGTGCGCTATTTCACGGCTTACTAGGGTTTATACCCAAAAGTGCAGGCGAGTCCTGTGCGAAACAAGTACAGCCTGAAAAACGCCAGGATCCTTGGTGTAAGTCATCTCACCGCTCATCGGAAAATACAGATCCTGCAGACGCGATACCCAGAAGCGCAGCGCCGCGGCGCGCAGCATCAGTGGCCAGGCTTTTTTCTCTTCCGCGGTGAGCTCGCGTTCCGACTGGTAACCGGAGAGCAGCGCGGCTGCGCGCTGGTCGTCGATGCTGTGGTCATCGTTGCGGGCCCAGTCGTTGACCGCGATGGCCAGGTCGTAGAGCAGCACGTCGTTGCAGGCATAGTAGAAGTCGATGAAGCCGGAGATGCGATCGCCGTCCAGCAGCACATTATCGCGGAACAGGTCGGCGTGGATCACGCCGGATGGTAGATGGTCAAAGCGATGGTTGTCCTGGAACAGCACCTCTTCGCGCAGCATGGCGGCATCTTCCGCGCGCATCCGGGAGTAAAGCTGGGGCGCGGTCGCGCTCCACCAGCGCGGACCGCGCGGATTGTCCATCTTGCCGGGGAAGGTGGCGCCGGCGATATGCATTTGCGCCAACATCTCGCCGACCGCGCGGCATTGGGCCGCGCTTGGACGTTCGACATCGGCGCCTTGCAGACAACTAACCAGGCAGGCTGGCTTGCCGGCCAGCATGGAGGAGAACTGATCGGTACTATCCGCCACCGGCGCCGGGCAGGCGACGCCGTGACGCGCCAGGTGACTCATCAGCGTCAGGTAATAGGGCAGTTCCTGTGGCTTCAGCGTTTCGAACAGCGTCAGCACATAGCGGCCATGCGTGGTGGTGACAAAGTAATTGGTATTGGTGATGCCGGAGGCAATGCCTTGCAAGTCCAGCAATTGGCCCAAGGTGTAGCGCTTGAGCCACTCCTGCATTTGGTCGTGGCCGACCGTGGTGTAAACCGACATGGCTTTCCTCGTCAGAACCGGATCAGCACCCAGCGTGGGATGATGATGCGGTTGGCGGGATCGATTTGCTTCATGGTGCCGGAGCCGTTGTCGTCCATCAGGTAGTAGGACACGCCATGCGACGGCGTCACCTTGACCATGTATAGATGGCCGTTGAGCCGGTATTCCTCGATCTTGTCCTCGCCCTTCTGGATGATGCGCACTTCCGGTTCCGCGGTGGCGGCGTTCTGCTCGCTGATGGCGGGCGGCGGCGGCACCGGGGTTTTGGCGGGAGGGGGCGTATCTGCCCAGGCGGCTGTCAGGGGCAGCAGGGCGAGGGCGGCGAGCAGGCGGCGCATGGCGTGGTCCTTGATTGTCATCAGTTTAGTTTAAAGGTGCAGCAGTTGTTCGCGCTCTTCTGGCAGAGCTTCAAAACCGCGGGTTTCGTAATGTTTGAAGATAGTTTCGACGATTTGCCGCGGGTCGTCGATCAATTGGATCAGATTCATGTCGTCGGGATTGATCATGCCTTCGCTGATCAGCCGGTCCTTAACCCAGTCCAGCAGGCCTTCCCAGAACTCGCGACAGCACAGGATGATGGGGATCTTGCGGCTCTTGCCGGTCTGGATCAGCGTCAGCGCCTCGAACATCTCATCCAGAGTGCCGAAGCCGCCGGGCATCACCACATAGGCGATCGCATGTTTGACGAACATGACCTTGCGGCTGAAGAAATGATTGAACTTGATGCTGAGGTCTTGGTATTCGTTGGGTTTCTGTTCATGCGGCAGCACGATATTCAACGCCACCGACGGGCTTCTGCCGTAGAATGCTCCCTTATTGGCGGCCTCCATGATGCCGGGGCCGCCGCCGGACACGACGGAGAAGCCTGAATCCGACAGCAGGCGCGCGACTTCTTCGGTCAATTTGTAATACTTGTGGTCGCGCGGCGTGCGCGCGCTGCCAAAGATGCTCACCGCCGGCATGATGCCTTGCAAGGCCTCGGCCGAATCGACAAACTCCGACATAATCTTCATCACATGCCAGGCTTCGCGGGAACGGAAACGCTGCATCATCGCGTGACGATCGCTGGTTTGCGGTAATTTATCGGACAAGCTCATATTCTGCCTCTTTTTATGAAAACACTGTTATTGATCGACGGCTCTTCTTATTTGTACCGCGCCTTTCACGCGATGCCCGATTTGCGTTCTCCGGATGGCCGCCCGGTGGGGGCTGTCTATGGCATGGTGAACATGCTCAGGCGGCTGGAGAAGGAAGTGCAGTTCGATTATAGCGCCTGCGTTTTCGACGCCAAAGGCAAGACGTTTCGCGACGACCTCTACCCCGAATACAAGGCCAATCGCCCGTCGATGCCGGAGGAACTCGCCTCCCAGATTACGGCGGTAAACGAGGTGGTGCAAGCATCGGGCTGGCCGATGCTGGTGGTGCCCGGGGTGGAGGCCGACGATGTGATCGGCACGCTGGCGCGGGCCGGCGCGGCCGCCGGCATGCGGGTGATCATTTCCACCGGCGACAAGGACATGGCGCAGCTGGTGAACGAGCTGGTGTCCATCGTCAACACCATGACCAATGAAACCTTCGACCGCGACGGGGTCAAGGACAAGTTCGGCGTGCCGCCGGAATTGATCGTCGACTACCTGACCCTGATCGGCGACAAGGTGGACAATGTGCCGGGCGTCGACAAGTGCGGCCCCAAGACCGCGGTCAAGTGGCTGGAGCAATACGGCAGCCTGGACGCCGTCATCGCCCAGGCCGCGGAAGTGAGCGGCAAGGTGGGTGAGAACCTACGCGCGGCGCTGGATTGGCTGCCCAAGGGCCGCGAACTGATCACCATCAAATGCGATGTGGACCTGAGCACCGACATGCCCTATGGCCTGGACAGCCTGCAGCATGGCGTCAAGGACAAGCCGCGGCTGGCCGAGCTCTACCAGGGCTTGGGCTTCCGCACCTTCTACCGCGAAGTGACCGAGGGCGAGGAAATGCCGGCGGTGGCGCAGACCGCGCCCGGCGTGCAGGGTGATGACTTGTTCGCCATCGAAGCCGCGCAACACAGCCCGGCCCTGCCGGAGGCGGTGGCGGAGCGACGCTATGAAACCATTTTGGAGCCCGCGCAGCTGGATGCCTGGCTGGTCAAGCTGGCGGCGGCGGAAGTGGTGTCGCTGGACACGGAAACCACCAGCCTGGATCAGATGCAGGCGCGCATCATCGGCGTCAGCTTCTCGGTGCGCTCCGGCGAAGCCGCCTATCTGCCGCTAGGCCATCACTATGCCGGCGCGCCCGAGCAGCTGGACCTGGAGCAGTGCCTGGCCAAGCTCAAGCCCTGGCTGGAAGACGCCGCCAAGAAAAAGTGTGGCCAGAACCTGAAGTATGATCGTCATGTGTTCGCCAACCACGGCATCCGGCTGGCCGGCGTGGTCGATGATTCCCTGCTGGCGTCCTATGTGGTGGAAAGCCATGAGCGCCACAATATGGACGATTTGGCGCGCCGCCACCTGGGTGAAACCACGGTCAGTTACGAGGAAATCTGCGGCAAGGGCGCCAAACAGATCGGTTTTGGCGAGGTGGACGTGGATACCGCGTCCAATTATGCGGCGGAGGATGCCGATATCACCTTGCGCCTGAACCAATACTTCGCCGGCCAGTTGAGCGGTCGCTTGCGCGAGGTCTACCGCGACATCGAACTGCCGGTGGCTGAAGTATTGTTCGCGATGGAACGCAACGGGGTATTGATAGACCGCGACAGGCTGATGGCGCAGAGCCATCAATTGGGCACCGAGATGCTGCGCCTGGAAAGCGAGGCTTACGAACTGGCCGGCCAGCCGTTCAACCTGAATTCTCCCAAGCAATTGCAGGAAATCCTGTTTGGCAAGCTGGGTATTCCCACCAAGGGCGTGAAGAAAACGCCTTCCGGCGGCTATTCCACCGATGAATCGGTGCTGGAGGCGCTGGCGCTGGATTATCCGTTGCCCAAGTGCATCCTGCAGTACCGCGGCCTGGCCAAGCTCAAGTCCACCTATACCGACAAGTTGCCGCAGCTGATCAATGCCGATACCGGCCGCGTGCACACCAATTACGCGCAGGCGGTGGCAATCACCGGCCGGCTGGCCAGCTCCGATCCCAATCTGCAGAACATCCCGGTGCGCACGCCGGAAGGCCGCCGCGTGCGCGAGGCCTTCATCGCGCCGCCGGGGCATGTGATCGTCAGCGCCGACTACTCGCAGATTGAACTGCGCATCATGGCGCATCTGTCCGACGACGCCGGCATGCTGCAAGCCTTCGCCAGCGGCGAGGACATTCACCGCGCCACCGCCGCCGAGGTGTTTGGCGTGGCGCTGGACCAGGTTAGCGCCGATCAGCGCCGCGCCGCCAAGGCGATCAACTTCGGCCTGATCTACGGCATGAGCGCGTTTGGTCTGGCCGCGCAGCTGGATATAGAACGCAGCGCCGCCCAGCAATACATAGATCGTTACTTCATGCGCTATCCCGGCGTGGCCGAGTATATGCAGACCACGCGCGAAACCGCGCGGGAGCAAGGCTATGTCGAAACCGTGTTCGGCCGCCGGCTATACCTGCCGGAGATCAAGCTGTCCAATCCGGCGCGTCGCGCCGGTGCCGAGCGCGCGGCGATCAACGCGCCGATGCAGGGCACGGCGGCGGACCTGATCAAGCTGGCGATGATCGCGACGCAGGACTGGCTGCAGCGCGAAGCCCTGGGCAGCAAGCTGATCATGCAGGTGCATGACGAACTGGTGCTGGAAGTGCCGGCAGCCGAGCTGGAGCAGGTCAAACGCCGCCTGCCCGAAATCATGGCCGGCGTGGCCAGGCTCAAGGTGCCGCTGCTGGCGGAAGTGGGCGCCGGAGATAGTTGGGAAGCCGCGCACTGAGTCGTCGCGCTCATCTGACGCAAGCCAGCCTCCGGGCTGGCTTTTTTATTGGCCGCCGGCCCGCCTGGCCTTAATGCCTGGCGTAGCGCGGGCGAACGGGGACAAGATCGATTTCATCGTCGCCGCTTGGTGAATATATTAGCCATATTCCAGCCCAGGCGGAGATTCTGCCATGCGCAGCCAGAGCGGTTTCACCCTGATCGAAGCGATGACGGCGCTGGCCGTCATGCTGCTGTGCCTGGCCTTGGCCGCTCCGGGGCTGAGCCGCTTTTTGCTGGCGCAGCAACTGCGCAGCCATGCGCAGGCAGTGGCCGGCGTGCTGCATTATGCTCGCGGCGAGGCCTTGCGCGGCAACCGCCCGGTCTATCTATGCGCGGCCAATCTGAAACGGAATCTGCAATTGCAAGGCTGTGCCCGGCAGCGGCAAGTCTGGGACGCCGGCATCCTCGCGTATGCGGATGGAGGGGGTGGCGGCACGGGCGCCTACGATAGTCAGGAGCGCTTGCATTTGCTGGTGTTCGCGGCGGGCAAGCTGCGGATGCGGGTAGGGCGGGATCAATTGCAATTCATGGCCAATGGTCGGCTGGAACGCGGCCAGGGCGTGCGCCTGCTGCTGGAGAGCCCGCTTTCCGGCCAGTGTCTGACGTTGACGGTCAGCGGTCATGGCCGGCCGGACATAGGCGAGGTCCGCGGTGATTGCCCGGCATAAATCCGCGTCCGGCGGCGCTCTGCTGGAAACCATGCTGGCCTTGTTCGTGCTCATGGTGGCGATGCTGGCGCTGTCTTCGGTGCAACTGCGGGCCTTGCTGCAGGGCCGCGACGCGCTGCTGCGGGCGGAAGTGATCGCGGAGGCGCTGGCGCTGGGCGAGGCCGCCTTGCTGTGGCCAGAGCCGGACGCCGCGGCGCAGCGGGTGGAGGATTGGGAGCGCGGGCAGCAGCGGTTGGCGCAGCTGGCGGGAGACGGACTGCTCGAGGCCCGCTTGTGCCGTGGCGCGGCGGATGACTTGACTGGCCGCTGCGCGCAGCTGGGGACCGGCTCCTTTTTGTCGCTGGCCTGGCGCGGTGCGGCCGCCGGGGAGGGCGCCGCTCGTTTCGAGTACCGCTACGCCTTGGTCATGGAGGCTCCCTAGCCATGGTGCCCGCTGTGCGTCCTCGGGGCTTCTCCCTGGTGGAGATGATGGTGGCGCTGAGTCTTGGGCTGCTGGTGCTGGCCTTGGCCTTGCAGGGCGCGTTGACGATGCAGAACAGCCTGTACGCGATAGAGCGCCGGCTGCGCCTGCACCAGGATGGGCAGTTCGCGTTGCTGCAATTGGCCGATAGCTGGCGCAAGCATGGCCGCTTCGCCTGTGCGCAACTGGGCTCGTCGCCCGGAGCCGGATTTGACACGTCGGAAGGCATGCGCTTTCGCTACGGGGTCAGGCCCGCGGTAGTGACACGGAGGGAAGGCGGGGCCGTCATCCGTTGGTCGGGCAGCGCGGATTTGGCGGAGGCGGCGCTGGCCAGTTGCGCCAGCCTGCGCATTGTGCGGCGCGGGGACGGCGCTTGGCAGTGGCGGCGGGAATCCGGAGACCAACTGCTGATCTTGCCGGGGAGCGCGGAGGAGTCTTGGCCTGATGCCGACCCCGCGTCGCTGGAGGCCATGGCCATAAAATGGCAGCGTTATTTCCTTCGCCAGAACGGCAACGACAGCATGCTGTGGTTGGAGCAAGGCCTGCCCGGTCAGGCGACGGAGGCGCCGCAGCTGTTGGCGGCAGGGGTGACCGCGCTGCGGCAGCGCTTCGGCGTGCGCAGCGCTTGCCGGCCGCTGACACTGAAATGGCGGGAGCAGGCCGGCCAATTGAGCACGGAGGATTGGCGACGCCTGTTGCGGGTGGAACTGACGCTGGAAATGCGCTTGGGCCAGGAGCGTTGGGCATGGAGCACGATGGTGGCGTTGACGCCGGCCCTGCCGTGCGCTCTGGAGCCGGGAGAATGAAGGCCAGGCCATGCGGCGCGGTATTGTGGCTTATTCTGCCGCTGCTCAGCCTGCTGACGGTGCTGGCAGTGGGCGCCGCGCGCTCGCTGGCGGTGGAGCAGCGCGCCACGCGCAACCTGGCCGAACAGCGGGCTTTGTGGCTGGCGGCGATGCAAGCCTTGCAGGCGGCGGAGCGACGGGTATTGGCGTTGAACGCGTATTTCGACGGTGAGTTGGCGAACGGGCGCGGCAAGCCCTGGCAGGGAGATGGCCGTGCGCCGGGCTGGTTCATGCCGGATTGTCTGTCCGCCGGCGGCGGTCTTGGGGACGGCTTGTGCGCAACGGCCCCCGCGTTGTGGCGGCGCAGCGCGGTGGTGCAGGGAAGGCGCTGGCCGCTGTTGCACCCCTGCGGGGCCAGCCGCTCTTTGGCTGCGGAAAACGGGCGCGTGGCTGGCGTCTGTGTCCCGCCGCGACCGCGCGCCGGTCAGCCGTGGAGCGCGCCGCGTTATCTGGTCGAGTTGTTGAATCCGGCGTTCCGCCCCGCCGACGGCGCCAGCGGTCGTCTGTACCGGATCAGCTTGCGAGTCTGGGGGGACAACGAGGGTAGAGCGTTGACACTGCAAAGCTGGTTCTGGGCTGGCGTCGGCGCGCGGGCACAGCAGGGCGGGCGTTTGAACTGGCGGCAGGCGGAGGAGGAGGAATGAGGACTGCGCGGGGGATGACGCTCTTGGAGTTGTTGATGGCGCTGGCGCTGGCGGCAATCTTGGCTGGCATGGCCTGGCCGGCGTATCAGCAGCAGATGTTGCGCGCGCAATTGGCGGAAGCGCGCGCCGCCTTGCTGGAAAACTTGCACTTCGTCCAACGCTGGCGGCTGGAGAGCCGTCTGCGGCAAGCGGAATGGCCGGGCTTGCCGCGGCAGGGCACTCGTGATTTCGACATTCAGCTCGGCAGCGCAAGCCCGGGCACGGATAGCGCAGGGCAAGCGAGTTTCCGTTTGCTGGCCCGGCCCAAGACCGGGCATCGTCTGGCTGGGCGCCTGTTGTTGAGTGTGGATCAGGATGGCAATCTGTTGCAATGCGGGCCGGACGAGGGGGCCGTCCCAGCGCCATGCCGCGCCTGGGGAGATTGAACTTGGGATATGACCGCGTCCGGCTTGCCTCTTAGAACCTGTTTACGATCTGCTGCGCGTCGGCGATACGGCGTTGAAAACCAGCTCAAAATGCTCATGTACCACTTGTACATTCCGCTTTTTCGCTCGTTTTCGCCTTGTCTCGCTCTTGCTCGCGAGATCGTAAACAGGTTCTAAGAACCCGACGCTGGCAGCTGCATCTCGCGGCAGTCTTGAGCCAACACCCGACCGCCGCGGGTGGTCAGCCGCGCCTGCTCATCCCGCAGTGACCAGATCAGCTGCTGGCTGACGTAACGCTCGCCCTGCGCGACCTTGGCCGGCGTCAGCCGGTAGTGATGGTTGTTCCAGTTCAGGCGTATGGCGGCGGAGCTGTCCTGCTCCGGCTTCGGGTATTCGACCACCACCATCTTGCTGCCGTTGCAGCGGTATTTGATGGTGTGCATGACTTCGCCGACGGGCTCCGCAACGGCTGCCATGGCCGTTCCCAGCAGCGCGGTGCCCAGCAGCGCCGGTTTCCATGCCTTCATGCTCCCTCCTTTTCCCTCCATGGGGCGACTTTCAGCAACAACACCATGCCGGGCAGCGCCAGCGCGGTGCACAGCAGGAAAAAACTGGTCCAGCCTATGCTGTCGACGATATAGCCGGTGGCGGCGTTGGCCAGGGTGCGCGGCACCGCCGCCAGGCTGGTGAACAGCGCGAACTGGGTGGCGGTATAGGCCGGGTGAGTGCTTTTGGCGATGAAGGCGACGAAGGCGGCGGTGCCAAGACCCACGCCCAGCGCCTCGAAGCCGATGACCACGGCCAGCATGCTCAGCTCATGCGCGCCGATGGCGGAGAAGCGGCCATAGCTGGCCAGCCAGGCGAAGCCGAGGATGGACAGTACTTGCACCACGCCGAAGGCCCACAACGCGCGGTTGATGCCCAGCTTGATCATCCACAGGCCGCCGAGCAGGCCGCCTATCACCGCCGGCCACAGCGCCGCGTGCTTGGCCACCAGGCCGATCTGGGATTTGGCGTAGCCCATGTCCAGGTAGAACGGAGTGGCCAGCGAGGTGGCCATGCTGTCGCCCAGCTTGTACAGAAAGATGAAGCCCAGAATCCAGGCCGCGCCCTGCCAGCCCTGGCGGGTGATGAATTCATGGAAGGGTTCGACCACGGCTTCGCGCAGGGTCTTGGGCGCCTGGCCGGCGAGCTTGGGCTCGCTGACTCGCAGCGTCATCAACAGGCCGGGAATCATGAACAGCGCGGTGATCAGGAAGACCTGGTCCCAGGGGATGTGATCGGCGAGGATCAGCGACAGCGAGCCCGGAACCAGGCCGGCCAAGCGGTAGGCGTTGATGTGCACGGTATTGCCCAGGCCCAGTTCGCTGTCGCTGAGGATCTCGCGGCGGTAGGCGTCGAGCACGATGTCCTGGCTGGCGGAGAAGAAGGCCACGCCCACCGCCAGCGCGGCGATGCTCCAGATGTGCTGGGCCGGGTTGAACAGGCCGAAGCCGGCCATGGTCGCGATCAGCGCTAACTGGGTCAAGAGCATCCAACCGCGGCGGCGGCCCAGCAGCGGCGGCACATAGCGATCCATCAGCGGCGACCACAGGAATTTCCAGGTGTAGGGCAGGCCGATCAGCGCGAACAGGCCTATGGCCTTGAGGTCCACGCCTTCGCTGCGCAGCCAGGCCGGCAGCAGATTGATCAGGGTGTACAGCGGAAGACCGGAGGCGAAACCGGTGAAGACGCAAATCAGCATGGTGCGCGAAAAGACGTCGCGCCGCCAATCGATGGTTGTATTGCTCATGGGCAGGCTATGTTTCTACGGATCGCGCGGCGGGGCCGCCCCCGCCGCTTGTTGTTATTGGCGCGCCACCCGGTAGAAGGCCAGGCTGCCGCGCAGATTGGGCATGAAAGTCACCCGTTTGACCCCGTTCATCACCACGCGTTCCAGCACGCGCAGCCGATTCTTGGCGCACAGCGCCTCGAAGTCGCCGAGCATGCACCAGTGGATATTGGGCGTATCGTACCACTGGTAGGGAATGGTGTCGGACACCGGCATATGGCCTTGCAGGATCTGCCAGCGGTTTTCCCAGTAGCCGAAGTTGGGAAAGGTGACGATGGCTTCGCGGCCGACGCGCAGCATTTCATTCAGGATCTGCTCGGTTTCGCGCATCGCCTGTATGGTTTGCGACAGCACCACGTGGTCGAAGGCGCCGCTGTCGAATTCGGCCAGGCCGGTTTCCAGGTCGCCCTGCAGCACATTGACGCCGGAGGTCACGCATTTGACCACATTGCCCACATCCAGATCGACGCCGTAGCCGGTGGTGTTCTTGTTGCCCTGCAGCCAGGATAGCAGCGCGCCGTCGCCGCAGCCCAGGTCCAGCACCCGGCTGTCGGGGGCGATCCAGTCGGCGATCAATTGCAGGTCGGCGCGCAGCGGCGCCGTGGTTTGCGGGGTGTTCATGCTCGCACCTCCCGCGCCACGCGGTCGAGGTAGGCGCGCATCAGTTGGACATAGGGCTCGTCGGTCATCAGGAAGGCGTCATGGCCATGGGCGGATTCTATTTCGGCATAAGCAACCGGCCGGTTGGCGGCCACTAGCGCCTTGACGGTTTCGCGTGAGCGCTCCGGCGAAAAGCGCCAGTCGCTGGTGAAGCTGGCCACCAGGAATTGGGCGCTGGCCTTTTTCAGCGCGGCAACCAGGTCGCCGCCAAAACTCTTGGCCGGATCGAAGTAATCCAGCGCCTTGGTCATCAGCAAATAGGTGTTGGCGTCGAAGGCGTCGGAGAATTTGTCGCCCTGGTAGCGCAGATAGGATTCGATCTCGAATTCCACGTCATAGCCGAAGCGATAGTCGCCGGAGCGCAGCATGCGGCCGAATTTCTCGCCCATGCCGTCGTCGGACAGATAGGTGATGTGGCCGAGCATGCGCGCCAGCCGCAGGCCGCGCCGCGGCAGCACGTCGTGGGCATAGAAGTCGCCGCCATGGAATTCGGGATCGGTGATGATGGCCTGGCGCGCCACGTCGTTGAAGGCGATGTTCTGCGCCGACAGCTTGGGCGCGGAGGCGATCACCAGCGCGTGAGCGATGCGATCCGGGTAGTCTATGCTCCACTGCAAGGCCTGCATGCCGCCCAGGCTGCCGCCTATCACCGCCGCCCAGCGTTCCACGCCCAGCCGGTCCGCCAGCCGCGCCTGGCTGGCGACCCAGTCGGACACGGTGACGACGGGAAAGGCGGAGCCCCAGGGCTGGCCGGTGGCCGGATTGATGCTGGACGGGCCGGTGCTGCCGTGACAGCCGCCCAGATTATTGACGCCGACCACGAAGAAGCGGCGGGTGTCTATGGGCTTGCCGGGGCCGACCATATTGTCCCACCAGCCGGCGGCCTTATCGTCCGCCTGGTGGCGGCCGGCCACGTGGTGATGGCCGGACAGCGCGTGACAGATCAGGATGGCGTTGCTTTTGGCGGCGTTGAGTTCGCCATAGGTTTCGAAGCGCAGCTGGTAGTCATGCAGCGTGGCGCCACAGTTCAGCGGCAAGGGGGCATCGAAGACTGCGGTCTGGGCTGTGACGATGCCGATGGAGTCGTGAGGATCGGACATGGGGGTTGAGTGCCTCTATTGCTGTTTTCGACATGCGTCGGGCGCGCCGGCTGGGCCGCGCGTCGGACATGTCCGCTCCGCCGGCGGTCGGTCCATGCCGGCCATTCTCTGTCGCGGAGCCTCCTGTAGGCTACAGTCAGGACTTTAGCATGTCTTTCGCCGCCGGCGACAGCCGTCTTGCCAGCCAGGGCGGCGCGCTGGATAATCGGGCGACTTTCCTCCGTTGGCCCGCCATGTTCGGTCGTCTTTTCAAGTTTTTCGTGTTGTGCGGCGTCTTGCTGATGCTGGCGCGCTGGCTGCTCAACCGTCGTCAGCGGCAGAGCCTGCACGAGTTGTTCAGCACCTTGGCATTGGCCTTGCTGCTCAGCGCTGGCTTGTTTTCGGCGTTGTATCTATTGGGCTGGCATCGTTTGTGAGCCGCGCCCGCCGCGCCCATCCTTGATCCCGCTCAGCGCCGGCGGCGGCTCCGTTTGCTAGACTGCCCGGCTTTGGGCGTTGTTTGGCGATGGACCTGACCCGGCATCTGCATACCTTTGGTTATTATCTGAAACGCCGCTTCGGCGAGACCGTGCACAAATTATCGCTGGCTGGCGATTTCACCTGTCCCAACCGCGACGGCACGCTGGGGCGCGGTGGCTGCACGTTTTGCAATGTGCGCAGCTTCGGCCGCGATCCGGCGGCTTTGTCTATCAGCGAGCAACTGGCGCGGGAGAAGGAGAAGACCGATCGCGCGCGGCGCTACCTCGCCTATTTCCAGGCTTATACCAGCACTTATGCCGAAACCGAACTGCTGCGCCGCTTGTACGACGAGGCGCTGGCCGGCGCCGACGTGGCGGGGCTGTGCGTCGGCACTCGGCCGGACTGCGTGCCGGACGCCACCTTGGCCTTGCTGGCGGAATACCAGGACCAAGGCAGCGAAGTATGGCTGGAACTGGGCTTGCAAACCGCGCATGACCAGACTCAGGCCTTGATCCGGCGCGGCCATGGTCTGGCCGAATACCGTGACGCGGTGCGACGCGCGCATGGTCACGGGCTCAAGATCTGCACCCATCTGATCGCCGGCCTGCCCGGCGAGGATGCCGCCGCCGTCCATGCCTCCTTGGCCACGGTGCTGGACATCGGCGTCGAGGGGCTGAAGCTGCACCCACTGATGGTGGTGCGCGGCTCGCGGATGGCGGCGCAATACCGGCGCGGAGAAGTGATGCCGTGGAGCCTGGACGACTATGCCGAGGTGGCCGCCAGCCTGATCCGCCACACCCCAACGCAAGTGGTGTATCACCGGGTGTCGGCCACGGCGCAGGCGCCCACCTTGATCGCGCCGGATTGGTGCGGTCCGCGCTGGACCGCCTTGCAGGCGATAGGCCGGCTGCTGGCGCGGGACGGCGGCCAGGGTAGCGCGCTGGGACAATCTTGGCGGCCGGATACGGAACGGCTTGCGTAAATTATCCGCGTGGTCGATTGTCAGATTCAGGAGCCGCTCCCGACTCATGGGGGTAGAGACTGGAGACACCGCCATGCTGATCAAGAAACCCGCCGACATTCCCTCGTCGGACATCACGCCGGAAGGCGTGTACCTGAATCGCCGCCACTTCATGCTGGGCAGCGCCGGCCTGCTGCTGTCCACGGAGACGCTGGCGGCGCTGGCCACCAAGAAAAGCCCCTTGTCGACCTTGGCCGGAAATGACAAGGCCAATAGTCTGAAAGAGATTGCCGGCTACAATAATTTCTACGAGTTCGGCACCGACAAGGCCGACCCGGCGGCGAATGCCGGCGGCCTGAAAACCCGTCCCTGGAATGTGCTGGTGGACGGGGAGGTGGCCAAGCCGCGCAGCTTCGGTATTGAGCAATTGCTGAAAATGCCGCTGGAGGAGCGCATCTACCGGCTGCGCTGTGTCGAGGGCTGGAGCATGGTGATTCCGTGGGTGGGCTTTCCGCTGGCCAGCCTGCTCAAGCAGATGAATCCAACCTCGCGCGCCAAGTACGTGGCCTTCGAAACCCTACAGCGGCCGGCGGAAATGCCCGGCCAGCGCGGTCGGGTGCTTGACTGGCCCTATCGCGAGGGCCTGCGCATCGACGAAGCGATGCACCCGCTGACCATTCTGGCCGTCGGCTTGTACAACGATGTGCTGCCCAATCAGAACGGCGCGCCCATCCGCCTGGTGGTGCCGTGGAAATACGGCTTCAAGAGCATCAAGTCCATCGTGCGCATCCATTTGCAGGAAACCATGCCGGCCACCAGTTGGAATATGGCCAATGCGCGCGAGTACGGCTTCTATTCCAATGTGAACCCGGAAGTGGATCATCCGCGCTGGAGCCAGGCCAGCGAGCGCCGCATCGGCGAATTCTTCAAGCGCAAGACGCTGATGTTCAACGGCTATGCCGAGCAGGTGGCGGGCTTGTACCGCGGCCTGGATCTGCGCAAGAACTATTGATGGGGCGGAGATGACGACATTGCGCCTTAAATCCGTTTCCGCTCGTCCGGCTGATCGCGCGCTGGCCTGGTTCAAATGCCTGCTGTTCGTGGTCTGTCTGCTGCCGCTGGCGCGCGCCGCCTGGATCGTGCTGTCCGGCGAGGCGGTGAATCCGGTGGAATTCATTACCCGCTCCACCGGCACCTGGACCCTGGTCGGGCTGCTGGCGACGCTGGCGATGACGCCCTTGCGGCGCCTGGGCGCCGGCAACTGGCCGCTCAAGTGCCGGCGCATGCTGGGCTTGTTTGCCTTTTTCTACCTGAGCCTGCATTTCCTCACCTATTTGTGGCTGGACCAGTTCTTCGATTGGGCCGGCATCGTCAGGGACATCTACAAGCGGCCCTTCATCACCGTCGGCTTCGCCGCGCTCTTGCTGATGGCGCCGCTGGCACTGACCTCTACCCAGGGCTGGATGCGCCGGCTCAAGCGCAACTGGGGACGCTTGCACCGGCTGGTCTACCCGGTGGCGCTGCTGGCGGTCATCCATTACTGGTGGCTGGTGAAAAAGGACTTGAGCCAGCCCTTGATCTACGCGGCGGTGTTGGCTGTGCTGCTGGGGCTGCGGCTGTGGTGGCGGCTGCGCCGGCCCGGCGGCGCTTGAGCTGGGACAAATCCCCCCGCACTGGAGCGGCGGAGTGGCGGCTTGGGGTTTGCCAGCCGACGCTCAAACTTCTACAGTGGCGTTTTGTTTTTCACCGTGAAGATCATGTCCAAGGAGAAAGCCCCGGTCACTCAGGCGATCCGGGTATTGCGCGAGCATCAGGTCAGCTATAGCGAGCATCTGTACAAGTACGAGGAAAAGGGCGGCACCACGGTGTCGGCGCGGGAGTTGGGCGTGGATGAGCACTGCGTGATCAAGACCCTGATCATGGAGGACGAGAACAAGCGTCCCTTGATCGTGCTGATGCACGGCGACCGCGAAGTGGGCACCGGCATGCTGGCCAAGCAGATCGGCGTCAAGAAGGTCCATCCCTGCGATCCCAAGACCGCGGACAAGCACAGCGGCTACCAGGTGGGCGGCACCAGCCCTTTCGGCACCCGCCATCCGATGCCGGTGTATATGGAAGCCAGCATCGTCGAGCTGGAGCGCATCTACATCAACGGCGGCAAGCGCGGCTTTCTGATCGGCATGGACCCGAAAGAGGCGCAGCGGGTGCTGCGGCCGGTTCTGGTCAGCGCCGCGGCTTGAGTTCGGGAAAGTTGCGCTGGTAAATGGCTTGCAGGCTGCCGTCGGCCTGCATCGCTTGCAAGGTCTGATCGATTGCGCGCCGTAGTTTGGCGATGTCCGGATAGCTGCGTGAATACATCAGTCCCAGCGGCGTGGCCTTGTCCAGCGGCGTGGGAATGTAGGCGAATTCGCGCTCGTGTCCGGCGGCCTGGGTGCGGATCAGGAACAGCCCGCGTTCCAGCGTCAGCGGCGCCAGGTCCAGATGACCGGCGCGCAGCAGCCTAATCGCGTTTTCCTCGTCGTTGGTGTTCAGGGTGTTCAAGCGGGATTGCTTGAACAGCGGCTGGTACCAATAGCCCAGCTGCACGCCGATGCGGTAGGCGCGCAAGTCGGTCAGGCTGCGGAAGCCGTCGGGAGGGTTGGCGAGTCGGGGCTTGTAATAGAAGAAGTAGCTGCTGCTGTGGATCAGCGGCGGGGAAAAGTCGAAGTCGCGCTGGCGTTCCGGTGTCGGACGGTAAGGAAAAGCGGCAGCGGCGCGGCCGGCCTTGACCTCGGCCTCCGCGCGCGGCCAACTCATATAGTGAAAGCGCGCGTTATAGCCGGCGCGCCGGCAGGCTTGCCGCACCATGTCGGCGAATACGCCGTCGGCGGTGAAACTGCGCGACACATAGGGCGGCCACTCGCCGGTGGCGAAGTCTATCGCCGGCGCTTCCGCGCGCGCGGAAGCGGCCAGGCAATAGAGGATAAGCAGCAGCGGACGCCACATGGCGCGACTCCAGGATCAGGGTGGGAGCATGCTTTGTTATCGCACAGCGCCCACCCCGCCGCCAGCCGGGCGGCTACCACCACCAGAACATGAAGCCCCAGGCGGCATCCACCAGAGCCAGCGCCGCCAGCAAGGGAAGCAAGGCCAGCGCCTGGCGCCCGCCGCTGCTCCAGCGCGCGAGAATGGCACGCCCCAGCCACAGCGACCACAGATTGGCGCCGGCCAGCAAGGCCAGCCGCGCGTCGTTGGCCCAGAACATCGGCACCCCTTCCGCCTTCAGCAAGGTCACCGTCAGCGCCGACAGACCCAGGAACACGCCGCAGCCGGCCAGCGGGATCAGGCTCTGCGCCAGGTGGTGCAGGCGTTGCAGCCGCCAGGGGCCGGCGATGCGCACGCCGGCGGCCAGGCACAGCAGCAGGCCGCTGCCCAGCACCAGCGCGGTGGCCAGCACGTAGCTGATCAGCGCCGCGCCGTCCAGCCAGGAGAACACATCGTTATGCTGCGGGTAATGGGTCAGCAGCCACCACGGCGCCTCGGTGTCTAGCGGCCACAGGATGTCGTGGTCCACCAGCCATTCCGCCGCCGCCTGTTTCATGGCCACGAACCAGGGACTCATGGTCCAGTGGAAGGCGCCCATCGCCACGCCCAAGAGGCCGTAAACGATCAGCGCGGTCTGCCAGCCGTCGGCTTCCTTGGCTGCGACTTTGACCACTTCTTCGGTGGGCGAGCGCAGGCTCAGTTCGATGGCGTCGCGATGGCCGCTGCAACGGCCGCACATATGGCAGCCGCTGCCGCCTTGCATATGGCGCAGCGGTTGCAGCGGCGCGCAGTCCACCGCTTGAATCGGGATGGTTTTGTCCTGAGACGCCGCCTTCCAGGCGGCCTCGTCCACGCGGTAATACATCGGCGCCAGCTTGGACAGCAGGCCGAACACGCCGTTGACCGGGCACAGGTGGCGACACCAGGCGCGTTTGCCGCGGGTGTAGATGAAGCCGATGATCACCGCGGCCACGGTGGAGCCGCCCAGCACCAGCAGCGCCGCCTTGGGATATTGGTAGACGCTGACCAGTTGTCCGTAGATGGTGGTCAGCGCGAAGGCGACGAAGGGCCAGCCGCCCCAGCGCATCCAGCGCGGGATGGGCCGGCCCAGGCCTTTCTTGGCCGCCCATTCCGACAGCGCGCCTTCCGGGCACAACACGCCGCACCACAGCCGGCCGAACAACACCATGGACAAGAGCACGAAGGGCCACCAAATGCCCCAGAACACGAATTGGGCGAAGATGGTCAGATTGTTCCAGATCCGGGCGGTATCTCCGGGAAGGTCCAGGCAGGCTGGCACGATGAGCAGCGCGGCGTAGACTAGCACCACCCCCCATTGCAGCGCGCGCAGCAGGCCGGCGTGGTCGCGCAGCCACAGGCCGACGGCGGCCATGAATCCTGGGGCCGTCGGCTGACTACAGGAAGCGCCGGCGCAAGCGCCGGCGGAATGGGGAAGGGGCGGGCGGGCGGATTTCATACGGCCAGCGCTTGCTTGCGGTTGCGCCATTGGAACAGCGCCCAGATCGTCGCCCAGAACAGCGCGTAGGCGATCAGGCTCATCAGGGCGGGATGGGCGCGGTAGCCGGTGAGCGAGGCGATGACGCCGCCGGCCGGGCTCATGTCGTCCAGCAGCGCGGAGCTATCCCATAGCGGATCGACCAGCGCCGGCAGGATGTCCATCGAGATCAGCTTTTCCACGCCGCTGAGGAAGAGCGAGGCGCCGAGCAACAGCAGCATGATTTCGGTGATGCGGAAGAACAAGCGCCAGGACAGGTATTTGCCGCCCAGCTGCAATAGATAGAAGGTCAGGAAGGCCAGGCCCAGGCCGATCACGGCGGCAAAGCTCATGCTGGCCAGCGTGGAACCGTCTGCCTCGGCCAGCATGCCGTAGAGGAAGACCACGGTCTCGCTGCCTTCGCGGGCGATGGCGATGGCGGCCAGCAAGGTGACGCCCCACCAGTTGGCGCTGCTGGCGTTCTCGCGGAGGCCGGCCTCCAGTTCTTTCTTCAGTGTGCGGCCATGCTCGCGCATCCACAGCACCATGTGCACGATCAGCGCCGCGGCGGTGAACACCATCACCGTCTGGAAGATGTCCTGAGCGCCGGCCATCAGGCTGCTGGCGGCGAACAGCGCCACGGCCAGGCCGACGGCGGCGAGCAGGCCCAGCGCCACGCCGGCCCACAAATAGCGTTTGCCGGCGGCGCCGGCCGGGTTCTGGTTCATCCAGGCATTGAGAATGCCGACGACCAGCAAGGCTTCGACGCTTTCGCGCCAGACGATGAATAGGACTTGTCCCATGAGGTCTACTCCTGAATACGGCTAAACAGCGGATGAGCCGCGTTTACTTGGCGACGATGACGCCTTGGCCGGTCTTCATGTGAAATTCGTCAAAAAACTTGTATTCGCCGGGGGACAGCGGCTGGAACACCAGGAAGGACTCCGCGCCGGGGCCGAGCACCTTTTCCTTGCGCAGCGGCGTGCTTTCGAATTCGGCCGGGGTCTTGCCTGCATTGATCACTTCAACCTTGAATTTCTTGCCGGCGGGCACCACCAGGCGGGCGGGAGTGAACACGCCGTCCTTCATCACCAGTTTGAATACCGGCATCTCGTCGGCGATGGCCGACATGGACAACAGGCAGGCCGTGACGGCGGCCAGGGTCAAGGGCGTGAACTTCATCGGAATGGGTCTCCGGATTGAAAACAGCGCAGGCGAAGGCATGCGCTGTCTTATTTTAACGCATGAGAATGGCTTGCGTTTACATTCTCATTCGCATTAATCCTGTTTTTACAAGAACAACGGGATTAATAGCCGCCTTTTTTGCCGATGCCGGCATAAGTGAATTCGTAGTTCAGCTCAAACGGCTTGAACCATGGGCCCACGCCGGTTTCCTTGTCGATGTGGCGGCCGAAGTGGGCGTGCTGGTTGGCGGACGGCGGCATGATGGTGTATTTCAGCTTGTACTTGCCCGGACCCTGCAGCTTGATGTTGTCGCCGTAGTGCGGGCCGTCGTTGGCCACCATCGGCATCAGATCGCCCTTGAGCACTTCCTTGCCGCCTACTTTGCTCAACTCGTACTTGACCACCAGATAGGGCATCCATGCGCCTTCTTCGAAGCCGTTCGGATTGTTCTTGGTGGCGTGGATGTCCGCTTCCAGATGGATGTCGGATTGCTCGGCCTTGCGCATCATGCCTTCCGGTTCCATCTTGGTCGGCTGCAGGTAGACCGCGCCGATCTCCATGCCATTCTTCAGGGCCGGCTTGCCGATCGGGTATTCCTTGGCCATGGCGGCGGTGGACGCGGCCAGTGCGGCGGTGGCGAGAGCCAGTTGGACAAAGCGACGCATAGTGTTTCCTTTTGGTTTCAATTGAGTAGGGCACTGCTTGGCCCGAGCGGGCCGCTTGCTGGCGAAAGACGCCGGGCTGGCGGGTGAGCGCTTTATTGTTATGTGCTTGGCCTGCCTAAAAATACTAATGCTAATCATTATCGTTTTCAAACGAAAATGTGTTGTCGAATGTAGCAGATGCGACGCCGGGCGGCGCTGGCCATAGGTATGGCATGCGCCGAGGCGCGCGCGGGGCTGTCCGCGAGTGAGCGCGCGTTGGCGAGGCCACCTTGAAAAGCGTCTTCAGCCCATTGAGCATTCAGCTTCCGCCGCCAGTGCGGATGCCGAGCGGTCCTCAGTCCTGCGTCGCCAGCCGGCTGAGCTGCCCCAGGCTTTCGTCCAGGATCAGCAATTGCAGCATCTGCTCGGCCAGGTGCTCGGCGCCGTCGCGGTAGGCTGCGGCGAAGGCGTCCACCGCTGCGGCGTCGATTTGGCCGTTGCTGAGCTGTGCCAAGCGCTCGCCCAGGCCGTCCATGCGCGGGGCCAGGCTGGTTTTCAGCCAGCCGGACAGCGGCGGGTTGAAGCCGCGCTTCTTGCGCTGGAAGAAGTCCGCCGGCAGCGCCGGGTGGATGGCGCGGCGGAAGATCAGCTTGGCCGGCTGGGTGAAGCGCTGCTTGCCGTCCAGCGCCAGCAAGGTCTGGTAGAAGCGGTGATCCACCAGCGGGGCGCGGCCCTCCAGGCCGTGGGCCATGGTGCACAGGTCCGACTTTTGCAGGATGTAGTCCGGCAGATAGTTGGCGAAGTCTATCGCCAGCAAATGATGCAGGCCGGCCGGCGCATTGGCCGGCGGCGGACCGATATCGTCCGGCGCGCGCCAGTGGCACAGCCGCGTCAGCGGCCGGTTGCCTTGCAGGAACAGGCGCTGGCCGGGGGTGAAGCCGGAAAAGCGCAGTGAGTAAGCGTCCTGCCAGCTCATCGCCAGCTCGGTGGCGAGCTTGCCGGCGCCCTTGCCATCCAGCGACGGCTTGATCGTCAGCGGCAGCTTGAGCAGGCTGCGCCAGCGGGTGCGCAAATGCTTGTTGATCCGCTTGTAGCCGGCCAGCAGCTCATCGCCGCCGTCGCCCACCAGCACCACCTTGACGTGGCGGCTGACTTCGCGCGACAGATACCAGGTGGGGAAGCTGGATGGATCGGCGAAGGGCTGGTCGAGGTCGGCGACGATGCGTTCGAAATCCGCCGCCAGATTGTCCGGCATCTGCACCGCCAGGTTGGCGAGGCCCATTCTTTGCGCGGAGTCGGCGGCGTCGGCGGCCTCGTCCAGCTTGGAGCCGGGGAAGGCGGCGGTGAAGCTGCTGAATTGTGTCAGTTGCTGGGTGGCCAGCCGGCTGGCGATCACGGTGGAGTCTATGCCGCCGGACAAGAGCACGCCCAGCGGACGGTCGGCGACGGTGCGCATCGCCACCGCGCGGTCCAGTTCCTGCAGCCAGTCGCCGTCGTCCTTGGATGGCTGCCAGTAGCGCAGTTTGCGCAGCGAGCGGGTGTCCAGGTCGAACTCCAGCCGGTGTCCGTTTTCCAGGCGCTGGATATGGCTGAACAAGGTGGCGGGCGACGGAATATAGCGGTGCGCCAGATAGGCGTCGATGGCGTCGGCGGAGAAATCGCGCTGTTGTGGCGGCAAGAAGGGCAGCACCGAGCGCACCAGCGAGCCGAAGGCGAAATCGCCGTCCAGTAGCGAGTAGACCAGCGGTTTTTCACCCATGCGGTCGCGCGCCAGGTGCACCTTGCGTTGCTTCAAGTCCAGGATGGCGAAGGCGAACATGCCGCGCAGCCGCTGCAGCAGGGTTTCAATGCCCCAGGCCTGGTAGCCGCGCAGGATGAATTCGGTGTCGGAGTGGGTGCTGAAGCGCGCGCCGCCGGCTTCCAGTTCGGCCTTGTCGGTCTCCCAGTCGTAGACCTCGCCGTTGTAGCAGATCCAGACTTGGCCGTCGTCGCTGGCCATGGGCTGGTCGGCAATGGGACGCGGATCGATGATGGACAGCCGCGCGTGCAGCAGCGCGTTGTGGATGTCGCCGTCAGCCGCCGGCTGCCAGTCGGTGTTCAACAATAACTGATGGGCGGCGTCGGGCCCGCGCCGGCCCAGTTCCGTCAACATGGCCTGGGCGGTGGCCGCGGCGGTGGGGCGTTGAGAGAAGAAGCCGGCGATTCCACACATGATTTTCTGTCCGAATGGGCAAGGCGCCCGGCAAGCCGCCGAGCGCTCAGACGGCGCCGCAAGCGCGTTGGAAAAATTGAATGGCGGAAGTATCCGGGCAGGGCGGCGCCAGTGTCAAACCTTGTCGCCGCGCAGATCTGGCAACAGGGCGGCCACCAGGCCCAGCAGCGGCAGGAAGGCGCAGAGCTGATAGACGAATTCGATGCCATGGCTGTCGGCCAGCTGGCCCAGCACCGCGGCGCCGATGCCGCCGATGCCGAAGGCGAAGCCGTAGAACATGCCGGACACCATGCCCACCCGGCCCGGCATCAGTTCCTGAGCGTAGATGATGATGGCGGGAAAGGCGGAGGCCAGCACAAAGCCTATGCCCAGCGACAGCACGCTGGTCCAGAACAGATTGACGTAGGGTAGCAGCAGGGTCAGCGGTGCGATGCCGAGGATGGAGAACCAGATTACCCGCTTACGGCCGATGGCGTCGCCTATCGGGCCGCCGAAGATGGTGCCGAGCGCGACCGCGAGCAGGAACAGGAACAAATGCAGCTGCGCCGCTTGCACGCCCAGGCCGAAATGCTTGATCAGATAGAAGGTGAAGTAGCTGGTGATGCTGGCGGTGTAGAAGTATTTGGAGAACAGCAGCACCAGCAAGGCGAACAGCGTCAGCTTCACGCGCGCCGGAGACAGCGGCGGCGGCGTAACGGCGGCGGCGGCTTTGGCCTTGCGCTGTTGATGGCTGTACCACTGGCCGATTTTGAACAAGACCGCCATCGCCAGCAAGGCGGCGAGACCGAACCAGGCGATGCTGCCCTGGCCCAGGGGGATGACGATCAAGGCCGCCAGCAGCGGCCCGCTGGCGCTGCCGGCGTTGCCGCCGACCTGGAAGATGGACTGCGCCAGACCGGGACGGCCGCCGGAGGCCATGCGCGCCACCCGCGACGATTCCGGATGGAACACCGAGGAGCCGGTGCCGACCAGCGCCGCGGCCAGCAGCAATAGCGGGAAGCTGCCGGCGCTGGACAGCAGCAGCAGGCCGCACAGGGTGGCGCCCATGCCCAGCACCAGCGAATACGGCATCGGCTTCTTGTCGGTATAGAGTCCGACCAGCGGCTGCAGCAGCGAGGCGGTGCATTGATAGGTCAGGGTCATCAGGCCGATCTCGGCGAAGCTGAGCTGGTAATTGCCCTTGAGCAAAGGGTAGATCGCCAGCAGCAGCGATTGCAGCATGTCGTTGAGAAAATGGGAGAAACTGATGGCGCCCAGCACCCGGAAACGGGTGCTGTCTTGATCTGGCGCGGAGGCGGCGGCGGTAGTCATGGGCTTGAGAATCATTCAGCTAGTGGGTGAAGTCATACTAGCGAGCAAAGCAACGCCCGTCCTGCGAAAATAGGGCAGGCATCTTTGTAAAAGAGGCGTTATGGCTGATTTTGATCATTTGCATGACTACGACGGCGGCGCGGCGCCTGTGGTGGGCAAGGCGCGCGATTACCCGGCCGGCGGCGTTTCGCCGCGCCATGCCCATCCAACCGCCCAACTGCTGTACGCGGTGGAGGGCGTGATGATGGTCACCACCGATCAGGGGCGCTGGATCGTGCCGCCGACGCGCGGCATCTGGCTGCCCATCGCCACCTGGCACCAGGTAAACATGTTGAGCCGGGTGCGGATGCGCACGGTGTATGTGCGCGGCGACGCCTTGAGCGGCCTGCCGGGGGAGTGCTGCGTGCTGGCGGTGTCGCCCTTGTTGCGCGAGTTGATCCTGGCCGCGACCGGCATTACGGTGCCTTATCCGCCGGATAGCCGAGCGGAGCGGGTGATGGGCTTGATTCTGGATGAAATCCGCAGCCTGCCCAGCCTGGCCTTGTCCTTGCCGCAGCCGGCGTCGCCGGTGTTGGACCAACTATGCCGGCAGTTGCTCGACCAGCCAGGAGACGCGCGTGGCGTTGCCGAGTGGGCGGTGCAGGCGGCGATGGATCCGCGCACGCTGCAGCGCCGTTTCCAGCGCGAGACCGGGCTAAGCTTCGGACAGTGGCGGCGGCAGGCGCGGCTGGTCGCGGCCCTGGAACGTCTGGCGCGCGGCGCCAGCGTGCTGGAGGTGGCGCTGGACCTGGGTTATGCCAGTCCCAGCGCCTTCGCGACGATGTTCAAGCGCGAGCTGGGCGCGTCGCCCAGCGCTTTCTTCGACGCGCCGCAGATTTAAACCGGTGCAGCCAGTTTCAGCGCAATCTCCGCCAGCCGGCGGCCCTGGGCCAGCGCCAGCTGTTTCTCATCGTCGCTGATCGGCTGCTCGTTGCGCACGCCGGCGACATGGCTGACGCCATAGGGGGTGCCGCCGGTGCGAGTCTGGGTCAGCGCGGTTTCCGAATAGGGCAGGCCCACCATCACCATGCCGTGGTGCAACAAGGGCACCATCATGGTCAACAGCGTCGATTCCTGGCCGCCATGCAGCGAGGCGCTGCTGGTGAACACGCAAGCGGGCTTGCCGGCCAGCGCGCCCTGCATCCATTCCGGGCTGGTGCCGTCGAGGAAATACTTCAGCGCCGCCGCCATATTGCCGAAGCGGGTGGGGCTGCCCAGCGCCAGGCCTATGCATTCGGTCAGATCCGATGTTTCGACATAGGGCGCGCCGGCGTCCGGAATCGCGGCTTCGGTCGCTTCGCAGACCGTGGACACCTTGGGCACGGTGCGCAGCCGTGCCTGGCAGCCGGGCACGCTTTCTATGCCGCGGGCGATCAGGCGGGCCAGCTCGCGGGTGGCGCCGTGCTGGCTGTAGTAAAGCACCAGGAGGTCTTGCATGGGGTCGTGGTCTTCCATCTGAGGTAAAAATGCTAAGTCGCGCGCCGCAGCGCAAGCGGGTGCATGATAATGCAACTATTCGTGGCTTGCCTGATCCGCGCTTTGCCATTATTTTGCCGGGATGCAAATGAGTCGAATCGAACCCTATCTGGGCTTTGCGCGCTTTCTGGCCCGCCGCATGGGCAGCCATCGCGTCGCGCAAGTGTCCGGCAGCCTGACTTTCACCACGCTGCTGGCGCTGGTGCCTCTATTCACCATCGCTTTGACGGTGATTTCCGCGTTTCCGGTGTTCTCCGATCTGAGCACCCGTTTCAAGATCATGCTGTTGTCCACGCTGGTGCCAGAGTTCGCAGGCAAGGTGATCACGGTTTATATGCGCCAGTTCGCCGACAACGCCGAGAAGCTGACCGCGGCCGGCATCGTGATGCTGGGCGTGACCGCGCTGATGCTGATGTCCACCATAGACCGCACTTTCAACGCCATCTGGGGCGTGCGCCGTGGACGACCGCTATTGCAGCAGAGCATGGTGTACTGGACGGTGCTGACCCTGGGGCCGCTGGTATTGGGAGGCAGCTTGCTGGCCTGGCGCAGCCTGTTCAAGGTCAGCAAGTTCGACCATGCGTTGCCGGTGCTGGCCAATATGGTGGAGGCCGGCGGTTCCATCCTGCTGACCGCGCTGGTGCTGTCCTTGCTATACCGCATCGTGCCCAATCGCTTCGTGCCGATCAAGCACGCCAGCGTCGGCGCCTTGCTGACCGCCATCCTGCTGGAAGCCACTCGCGCCTTGTTCGGCTTCTACATCGGCCAGGTGGCCAATTACCAGTTGGTCTACGGCGCTTTCGCCAGTATTCCGATTTTCCTGCTATGGGTGTACTGCCTGTGGATGGTGGTGCTCAGCGGCGCGGTATTCACCGCCTCGCTGTCTTACTGGGAGGGCGATGCCTGGCGGCGCCGCTTCGAGCCGCGGCGGCGTTTTCTCGACGCGGTGGAGGTGTTGCTGCTACTGGACGCGGCGCAAAGCCGTGGCGAACTGCTGAGCCCGGTGCAACTGCGCAGCCAGGTGAAAGTGGGCTACGACGAGCTGGGCGGCGTGCTGGACATGCTGATGTCGCGCGGCTTTGTGCAGAAAAGCCAGCGCGACGGCTGGGTGCTGGGCAAGCGGCTGTCGGCGATCTGCATGGTGGAGCTGTTCGAGCTATTCGTTTATCGCAGCGACAACTACCGCGACGATGACGTCGGCGTCGGGGTGGAAAATCTGCTGGGGCCGATGACGGCTGAACTTCAGTCGGTGACGCTGGAGGATTTCGCTCGCCGCGTCGGCCGGAAATAATCTCTATTATCGTAAAAGGCCGGATTTTCATTGTCTGGCCACCAACCGGGAATGCCCAGCAGCGGCAGCGGCCACAGCGCGCGCGGCGCCGGCATGAAGCCGTCGTCGTCCAGCCGGCGCGCCAGTGCCTCGTCCAAGTACGCGAGGCGGCGCGCCTCTTCCCAAGCAAAGAATTCCGTCGGCACCTGCAGCGGCAAGGCCTTGCCGCACCAGCCGATATGCGGCCGCAGGCCGACTTCGAACAGCGCGTGGCCGATGGCGTGGACGTCGATGCGCTGGCCCCAGTCGCCGCGGTGTTCCAGGAATAGGCGCTGCCATTCCATATCGTCCAGCATCCGGCTGAAGGCGGGATCGGCGACGGCGATGATGATGCCGCATTCGTCCAGCAGCGTGGCGGCGTCGCGCAGTGGTCCGCGCTTGGTTTCGCCGCGGGCGATGGCGCGCAGGTGGCGGCGGTTCAGCGCCTGCTTGCTCAGCGGCCAGGCCAGCCAGGCCAAGGCGTTGAACCAGTCGTGCCAATTGCCGCGGCGGGTTGGAACCTCGCCGGTGTGGCCGATGTGCATCTCGTAATAGGCTTCCGGTTCCAGATCGCAAGCGAAGCGCAGCTGGGGCGGTAGCGCGTCAGGGCGCTGCCGGCGATAGCGCCGCAGCAACTGGTCATAATCCGCTTGCTCCGGCCAGGTGGTGGGAGCGATCAGCGCGGCGGCGTCGCGGACGGGCAGATACAGCGGATGGGAGAGGTAGTCGGTTTGCCAGGCGCTCACGGTGGACATCTTGGGAAAGAAAGGGTTCAAGCCGGCATTTTAGCGCAATAGCAGCAATTCCTCGCCGCTGATGCAGTTGCGGCCGCTATGCTTGGCTTGGTACAGCTGGCGGTCCGCCCGGATCAGCACCTCGTCTATATCGCTTTCGTCGGCGCGCAGCACGGCGACACCGATGCTGACCGTGTATTGCAGCGGACCGGCCTCGCCGCCCGGCAGGCGGGCTTCGGCGACCGCGCGGCGCAGGCGCTCCGCCGCCAGCAGCGCGTCCTCCATCTTGGTGTCCGGCAGCACCGCGGCGAACTCCTCGCCGCCCAGGCGGCCGCAGATATCCGTGCTGCGCAATACATTGCGGCAGCTTTGGGCGAAATGGACGATCACTTCATCGCCCTTGGCGTGACCATGACGGTCGTTGATGCTCTTGAAGTGGTCCAGGTCCATCATCAGTACCGCCAGCGATAGCTGGTAGCGGCGGTTGCGCTCGATCTCGCGACCAGCCAGCGCGATGAACTGGCGGCGATTGCACAAGCTGGTCAGTTCATCCAGGGTGGCGAGCTGATACAGCTTTTTCTCATGGGCGTCGCGTTGCAGCGCGATGGCGATCAAGTGGGTGCTGCGCTGCGCCAGCTGCAGCTCCTCCGGCTCCGGCTGGTGCGGTTCCGGATGGTAGATGGCGAAAGCGCCGAGCAGACGACGGTCGCTGGAGAAAATGGGCGTGGACCAGCAGGCTTGCAAGCCGAATGGCGCGATCTGTTCGCGATAGCCGGCCCATAGCGGGCTGAGCGCGATGTCTTCGACGATGACCAGGCTTTTGCGGTGGACGGCGGTGCCGCAGGAGCCCGCCTCGGGGCCGACCGGCACCTGCTCCAGCAACTGACGGTAGCCCGGCGGCAGGCTCTGGCCGGCGGCCAGCCGCAGCGTGTCTCCGGCGGCGTTCAACAACATGATGGAGCAGGCGCCGCGATTCAGCTGCGATTCCATCATCCGGCAGACCTGGTTCAGCGCGTCCTGCAGCGGCGTGTTGCCGGCGATCATCTCCATCACCGCGTTTTCCTCGGCCAGCAAGCGCTCGCTCTGACGGCTGTGGGTGATTTCACGCTCCACCGCCAGAATGCTTCTGAGGCCGCCACTGAGGTCGAACTCGGGAAACAGCCTGACTTCGAAGATCACGCGCCGGGCGGCTAGGTTCAGTTCCAGCTCAAAGCGGCGCGCTTCCCCGCTGGTGAGCAGCTTCGCGCATTCTTCGGCGAAATTAGCGCGCGCGCTGTCCGGCCAGTCCTTGTCGTGGACGCCGCGGCCCAGATGTTCTTCGCGCGTCAGCGCCGAATAGCGGCCTACGCTGCGGTTGATGAACTGGCAGCGCAGCTCCAGGTCGTAGCGGGCGATGACGTCTTCCGAGTTCTCCACCAGGGTGCGGAATTCCTGCTCCCGCCGCAGCATCGCGGCCTCGGCCGATTTGCGCGCGGTGACGATCTGGCATAGCGCATGGATATGACTGATGCGGCCTTGTTCATCCTTGCGGAACTGGGTGCGCTGTTCCAGCCATTCCCAGTGGCCGTGTGGATGGCGCACGCGGAATTCCATGCCGCTGGCGCTTTCCTGGCGCTGTTCCGGGTGTTTGAGCAGCGCGGAGAACAAGGAGCGGTCCTCGGGGTGCAGCAATTCCAGCCAATGCGAGAATGCCAGTCTTTCCGCGTCGGCCGGCAAGCCCAGCAACGCGTGCAGCGCCTGGGGGGAGCCTTGCACGGTGCGGGCATCCAGATCGAACTCCAGCAAGCCCAGCCGCGCTTCTTGCAGAGCCAGCCGCCATGAGGCCAGTTCGTCGCCTGGCGCGTGGCCGGCGTGCTGCGTTTGTACTCGCAGCAATAGCAGGCCGGGCATGGCGCAGGGCAGCGGGAAGGCCAGCAGCTCGGCATGGGCCGCCAGCAGGCCGTCGCGATGTCCGGGGTGGGCCGGGTCGAGCAGCAGGGTCAGATCGTGGGCGCTGAAGCCGCAGTCGGACAGCGGGCCGCCCTCGCGCGCCGATGCCGGCGCATGCGGCGAGATCGCGAGCAAGCGACCGCCGGCATCCGCCAGCAACAGGGCTTGCGGGCTTTGCCGCACATGGCGACACAAGGCGGCGCGCCGCCTGCGTGCGAGCCACAGACAGCCCAGCGCGGCGAGCAAGACCAGTAGGGGCAGGGCCAGCGCCAGCTCCTGCATCCACCCCGGCGTCGCGGCCCGGGCACTGTCGGCGGCAAGCAGGCATGGCAGGCCTGCCGCTGCGCGCAAGAGGCGGGATGGGCGGCGGGGGGCTGGGTTCAAATAGTTCTCCGGAGCGTGGCTGCGCGCAAAACCGCAATGATGGCATTCGTGCCAAGCCGCGCGCGTTTCGTCATATCGATAGCATCCGCCAGCGTCGTTTTTATGCAACAAATGCAGTATGCTGCAAACATCATCGCGGAGCTGGCCAAATGGATTACTTCCCTATCTTCCTTAAATTGCAAGGCGCATCCTGTTTACTGGTAGGGGGCGGCGAAGTGGCGCTGCGCAAGGCGCGCTTATTGATGTCCGCCGGCGCGAAGCTGACGGTGGCCGCGCCGGAACTGGTGCCGGAACTGGCCGAGATGGCGCGGCGGGGGCAGCTGGAGCATTTGTGTTCCTGTTTCGAGCCGGCCCAGGTGCAAGGCCGTCGCCTGGTGGTGGCGGCAACCGATCAACGCGAGGTCAATCGCCAAGTGTCCACCGCCTGTCAGGCCTTGAATATTCCGGTCAATGTGGTGGACGACCCGGAACTGTCCAGCTATATCACCCCGGCGATCGTCGACCGTTCGCCGCTGGTGATCGCGGTGTCCACCGGCGGCGGCGTGCCGGTGCTGGCGCGTTTGATCCGAGGTCGGCTGGAGAGTCTGATTCCCAGCGGCTTTGGCCGGTTGGCGCGCTTTGCCGCCGGCTTCCGCGACCGGGTCAAGGCCGGCATTCCCGATGTCGAGCGCCGGCGCGCGTTTTGGGAGTCGGTGCTGGAAGGCCCGCTGGCGGAGGCGGTGATCAATGGCGACGAGGCCACTGCCGAGCAGGCGATGGCGCGGCGGCTGGAAGACGCAGGCGCGCAGGCGCCTCAGGGCGCGGTCTATCTGGTGGGCGCGGGGCCGGGCAACCCCGACCTGCTGACTTTTCGCGCATTGCGGCTGATGCAGCAGGCCGATGTGGTCTTGCACGACAATCTGGTGGCTCCGGAGCTGCTGGAACTGGTGCGGCGCGACGCCGAGCGCATCTATGTGGGCAAGGCCAGGGCCAATCACGCCTTGCCGCAAGGAGATATCAATCTGTTGATGGTCGAATTGGCGCAGCAGGGCAAGCGGGTGTTGCGGCTCAAGGGCGGCGATCCGTTCACTTTCGGGCGCGGCGGCGAGGAGATCGAGACGCTGGCCGCGCACGGCATCGCCTTCGAAGTGGTGCCCGGGGTCACTTCCGCCAGCGGCGCGGCCGCGTACGCCGGCATACCGTTGACTCATCGCGACCATGCGCAGTCGGTGGCTTTCGTCACCGGTCACAAGCAAGATGGCAGCATTCACCTTGACTGGCCTGCGCTGACCCGGCCGGCCCAGACCGTAGTAGTCTACATGGGTGTGTCCACCGCGCAGGAGCTGTGCCGCGCCTTCATTGAGCATGGCAAGCCGGAGACGACGCCGGCCGCCGCCGTTGAATGGGCGACCACCGAGCGTCAACGCACGGTGACGGGCACGCTTGAAAACCTGCCGGAACTGATGTCCAGGCATAATATCGCGTCGCCTGCCTTGATCATTGTCGGCGAGGTGGTGGGATTGGCGGATAAGCTGGGATGGTTCCGACGAATAGAGAATACTGCTGATACAATGGCAGACTGACGTGTTGATCAACCTTTTTGCTGCAGCGGCCGGTTCGATATCGGCGGCGCTGCCAACATGAAGAATCAGGCATGGTAGGTGTATTGATAATCGCGCATGGCGACCTGGGGCGCAGCCTGGCGGATTGCGCCAGGCATATCCTGGGCCGAGAGCCGGAAAATCTGGCGGTGATGGCGGTCGACAAGACCGACGACCCGGAAAGCAAGCAAGCCGAGGCCCAGCTCCTGGTGGACCGATTGGACACGGGCGAGGGCGTGGTGATCCTGACCGATATGTATGGCGGCACGCCGTCCAATATCGCCAGCCGGCTGATCCGGCCGGGGCGGGTGGAGGCGGTGGCCGGCGCCAGCCTGCCCATGGTGGTCAGGGCCTTGTGCTATAGCAGCCAGCCGTTGGAAATCGTGGTCAGCAAGGCGATTACCGGCGGTCTGGAGGGCGTGCTTTATATCATTCCGGGGGAAGGCAATGCTGCGAACTGAAGTCGAAATCATCAACAAGCTTGGCCTGCATGCCCGCGCTTCCAGCAAGTTCACCCAGCTGGCCAGCCGTTTCAAGAGCGATATCTTCATCGCGCGCAATAATCGCCGCGTCAACGGCAAGAGCATCATGGGCGTGATGATGCTGGCCGCGGCCAAGGGCGCGACGGTGGAGCTGGAGGTGAACGGAGAGGATGAGCAACTGGCGATGGATGCCCTGGTGGCGCTGATCAACAACCGGTTCGACGAAGCCGAATAAGCGGAGCCTAAGGACGGGACGATGAGCATCATCCTGCACGGGGTGGCCATAGGCGGCGGCATCGCCATCGGTCGCGCCCATCTGATTTCGCGTAGCATGGACGATGTTGCGCACTATCTGCTGGAAGACGAGGAAGTCCCGGCGGAGTTGGCGCGCTTCGACGAAGCCATCCGCGATACCCGCAAAGAACTGGAAATGCTGTGGGGCAGCATTCCGGAGAACGCGCCGGCGGAACTGGGCGCCTTCTTGTCGCTGCACATCATGCTGCTGGGCGACGTCACCATCTCGCGCGAGCCGCGCGAAATCATAGAAAAACAGCATTGCAACGCCGAATGGGCGCTGAAGCTGCAATGCGAATCCCTGGTCGAGCAGTTCGACGCGATCGAGGAAGACTATCTGCGCGAGCGCAAGAACGATGTGCTGCAAGTGGTCGAGCGCATCTTCAAGAACCTGGATGGCGATGTGCCGCAGCTGCCGGCGCCGGAAGACCTGGTCGACGACCATATCCTGGTGGCGCACGACCTGTCGCCGGCCGACATGGTTTATTTCAAAGACTCGAACTTCGCCGCCTTCATCACCGATGTCGGCGGCGCCACCTCGCATACCGCTATCCTGGGCCGCAGCCTGGACCTGCCGTCGGTAATCGCGCTGCACCATTCGCGCGAGTTGATCCGCGAAGACGAGTTGATCGTCGTCGATGGCCTGCAGGGCGTGGTGATCATCAATCCGGACGATCTGGTGCTGGCCGAGTATCGGCGCCGGCTGCGCGCCTGGCGCGACGCCCGTCGCAAGCTGTCGTCGATCCGCAAGTCCAACGCCAAGACCCAGGACGGCACCGCGATCGAATTGCTGGCCAATATCGAGTTGCCGCAGGACGTGGAGGACGTGCGCAAGTCCGGGGCGGCTGGGGTCGGCCTGTTCCGTAGCGAGTTCCTGTTCCTGGGACGCGACACCCTGCCGGACGAGGACGAGCAGTACGAGGCTTATCGGCACGTGGCGGAAACCATGAAGGGGTTGCCGGTAACCATACGCACCATGGACCTGGGCGCGGACAAGAATCCCAAGTGGTTGAACCACGCGGTGGCGGACAATCCGGCGCTGGGGCTGACCGGCATCCGTCTGTGCCTGGCCGAACCCTTGATGTTCCGCGCGCAATTGCGGGCGCTGCTGCGCGCCTCGGTGCATGGCAAGATCAAGATCTTGTTCCCCATGGTCAATTCCTTGCCGGAGCTGAAGCAGGCGCTGGCGCAACTGGAATACGCCAAGCAGGAACTGCGCGAGGAAAACATCGCCTACGCCGAGGACATCGAGGCGGGCGCGATGATAGAAATTCCGTCGGCGGCGCTGGTGGTGGGCAGCTTTCTCAAACACATCGACTTCCTGTCGGTGGGCACCAACGATTTGATCCAGTACACGCTGGCGATCGACCGCAACGACGACTCGGTCAGCCATTTGTACGATCCCATCCATCCAGCGGTGCTGAAGCTGATCCTGCACACCATCAAGTCGGGCATCAAGGGCGGGGTGCCGGTATCGGTGTGCGGCGAGATGGCGGGCGACGCCAGGCTGACGCGGCTGCTGCTGGGCATGGGCTTGCGCAAGTTTTCCATGCATCCGGCCAATCTGCTGGCGGTCAAGCAACAGGTGCTCAACACCCACCTGGACCAGATCGCGCCGATTACGGCGCGCATGCTTAGAAGCGAAGACCCTGATAAAATCGCCGATCTTTTGCAACAACTGAATGCAGAGCCGGGTGTCTGATCCGGCTTTTTCCTTTTTATGCTGAACGATCCCATCGACCTGAACGCCGTGCGGCGCGTGCTTGTCATCAAGCTGCGCCACCATGGCGACGTGCTGCTGACTTCTCCGCTGTTCGCCGCGCTGCAGCAGCAGGCGCCGCATCTGGAGATCGACGCGCTGGTCTACCACGACACCCGGGAAATGCTGAGCCTGCACCCGGCCATAGGTCAGCTGCACACCATAGACCGCAATTGGAAAAAACTGGGCGTGCTGGGCCAGTGCCGCGCCGAACTGGGCCTGCTGAGCCGCTTGCGCGCTCGCCGTTACGACTTGGTGATCACGCTGACCGAGCATAATCGCGGCGCCTGGCTGGCGCGCCTGCTCGCGCCGCGTTGGTCGGTGGGGCCGGACGGCGATTATGGCCGTTTCTTCAAGAAGAGTTTCAGCCACCGCTATTTGCAGGTGCCGGGCAATCGCCGTCACACCATAGAAATCCACCTGGATGCGTTGCGGCGCATCGGCGTCTACCCAGACGCGGACCAGCGCGGCCTGGTCTTGGTGCCTGGGCATAACGCCGAGGCGACGCTGGCGGCCAAGCTGGCCGAGCGTGGTTTGCGGTCCGGTGAGTACATCCTGGTGCACCCGACCTCGCGCTGGTCGTTCAAGAGCTGGCCGGCGGAGAAAATGAGCGCTCTGATCGACGCCTTGAGCGCGCGTGGCGAACAACTGGTGCTGTCGGCTGCGCCCAGCGCGGAAGAGATGGCGATGATCGCCGAGATCGAAGCGCGCTTGCAACGGCCGGTGGCCAGCCTGGCTGGCCAACTGAGCCTGAAGGAGCTGGCGGCGGCGATAGACCAGGCGCGCTTGTATATCGGCGTGGATTCGGTGCCCATGCATATCGCCTCGGCGATGAAGACGCCTTGCGTCGCGCTGTTCGGCCCGTCCGGCGATGTCGAATGGGGTCCGTGGCAGGTGCCGCACCGGGTGGTGTCGGAGCCCATGCCCTGTCGTCCTTGCGGCAATGCCGGCTGCGGCGGTGGCTGGCAAAGCGAATGCCTGCAGCGCATCGAAGTGGAGACGGTGCTGGCGGCGGTGGACGCGGTATTGAGGGAAAGCGCGTGAAGCGGCTGGCGATTATCCGGCAGAAATACAATCCGGCTGGGGGCGCGGAGCGCATCGTCAGCGCCATCGTCAAGCAATTGCAAGCTGGCGGCGAGCTCAGCCCGCTGTTGATCAGCCGCAATTGGGAAAGCCTGCCTGGCGTGGAGGCGCTGCGGGTCAAACCGTTCTACTTGGGCAGCGTCTGGCGCGACTGGGGCTTTGCCCGCGCCGCGCGTGCCGCGTGGCGACAGGCGGGCGCCGACCTGGTGCAATCGCACGAGCGCATCCCCGGCTGCCATGTGTTTCGCGCCGGCGACGGCGTGCACGCGGCCTGGCTGGACGCGCGCCTGGAAGGGCGGCCATGGTGGCGACGGCTGAGCACTTTCTGCAACCCTTATCATCATTACATGCTGCGCACCGAGCGCGCGATGTTCCGGCATTCGGCGCTGCGCGCGGTGATCTGCAATTCGGCCTTGGTGCGCGACGACGTGGTCGGCCGTTTCGGCGTGGACCCGCGGCGCTGCGCGGTGATTCACAACGGGGTGGACAGCGATTTCTTCAATCCTGCCGCCGCGCGCGAGCAGCGCGTTGCGCTGCGTGCGCAATACGACATTCCGCCGCAGGCGCCGGTGTTGGTCTATGTCGGCTCCGGCTTCGAACGCAAGGGCGTGGCCCAGGCGCTGCGCGCCATTGCGCCGCACGCGGCCGTGCATCTGGTAGTGGTCGGTGGCGACAAGAAGCTGGCGCATTATCAGCATCTGGCGGCGCAGCTGGGGGTGTCCGAGCGCGCGCACTTCACCGGCCCGCAGCGCGATGTGCGCAGCCACTATGGGCTGGCGGACGGCTTTATTCTGCCCACCGTGTACGAGCCCTTCGGCTCGGTGGTGGGTGAGGCGATGGCCTGCGGATTGCCGGTGCTGACCAGTACTCGCTGCGGCGGCGCGGAGCTGCTGGAACCTGGACTGACTGGTTGGCTGGCCGCGGCGCGTGACGACGAGGCCTGGCGGCGCAATGTGGCGGCCTGGCTGGCTGTGCGCGACGATTGGCAGCGTCGAGGCGAACTGGCGCGCGAGCGCGTGCGCGGTTTGAGCGAGGCGCATATGGTGGCGCAGATGTTGGCGCTGTATCGCGCTTTGCTGTCCGCCGAAGAGGCATCGAGATGAGGCCGGGACGTTTTCCCGGACGCTTGCTGATTTTCGCGGCGCTATTGCTGCGTCTGCCCTTGCAGTGGCTGCGCCGCAAGCCTGACCCAGAGCGTACGGGTCGGGTCTTGATTCTGCATCAATTCCTGTTGGGCGACGCCTTGATGGCGACCAGCCTGTTGGCCAAGGCGCGCGAGCAGTTTCCCATCGCGGATATCGTGCTGGCTTGCCCGCCGGGGCAGGCGCCCTTGTATGCGACGCGACCATACGGCATCCGTGCCTTGGCTTGGCAGCCGCGCGATTTCGCCTCGATCCGGCGACTGTTCGCCGAACCTCGCTTCGACATCGTCTATCTGATGGGCGAGAACCGGCTCAGCTTCCTCGCCCGCGCCATCGGTGCGCGTTGGGTGGTGGGCTTTGCTGGTGAAACGCCACGCTACAAGAACTGGCTGCTGGACGAGGCTGTGGCGTATACGGATCAGCCGGAAGCCTGGACCGATACCGCCGCGCGCTTGATCGACGGCCCCGAGCCCCAGCCGTTTCGTTTGCAGGATTGGCCGGTAGCAGTTGAAGGGTTGCCGCCCGTGCCGCCGCGCTTCGTCGTGCTGCATGTTGGCGCGAGTTCGGCGACCCGCTTCTGGCCCGCGGCCAGCTGGAACCGGGTCGCGGCCACGGTCCGGGCTTGCGGCTGCGTGGTGCTGTGGTCATGCGGACCGGGAGAGCAGCATTTGCTGTCGGCCGTCGAGGCGGGGCCGGACGATATCGTGATGGCCGGCACGCTGAGCCTGGCGCAATTGCGCGCGGTGTTGAGCCGCGCCCACGCCTGCGTGTGTCCGGACACCGGCATTGCGCATCTGGCCAAAGTGGCGGGCGCGCCCTTGCTGATGCTGTTCGGACCGGGCAGCGAGATCTTGTTCGGCGCAAGCCGGTTTTTTGCCGACTTCACATGTGTTGGAGTAGGTCCTAGCTGGTTCCCTTGCCGTAATCAGCGCAGTGTGCATTATCGCGACGTGGATTGGGCCCTGCGTTGTTTTAGAAAATTTGGAAATCAGGCCGGCGAATGCCGTCAGGCGCAGTGTATGGCTGCGATACCTGTCGGGAAAGTGGCCAAGACTTTGGAAAAATTTCTGCATGAATAATCATCTGGGTTGTGAGCCGCGCTGGCATGGCCGCTTGGCAATCGGTCTGTCCTTGGCGTTTTTGACCTTGGCGAATGTGTCCCACACGATTGCGTTGCGCTACGTGATTCTGTTGCTGATGCTGATTCTGGTGGCGAAAAACTATACCGAACTCAAAAGCTGTTGGCGCGACCAGCGTGGGCCACTGATGGCCATGGGCGCGTTCTTGCTATACGCGTTGCTTCACACCCTATTGCTTTCAATGTGGCCGGAAGCTTCCGCCGGCGAGTTCCACAGTCAGTTATTGATGGGGGGGCTGTGGTTTGCCGTGGGTCTAGCCTTGTTCCATGCGCCTCGGCGCTGGACGATTTCCGACTTGGTCATCGTCGCCGGCTGCGTATTGGCCTCGGCCGAGTTTACCCGTGGAGCGTATGTATATCTGACTACGGGCTCGTGGCCGTTCAATAATGATGTGTTCACCACCGCCACCAAGCTGGAGTTCACCTTCTTCATGAATTTTGTGCTGGCCTTCATTGTGGCCGCGTTTTGTTTCGGGCAACGTGGGCCTCAACCTCTCACATTCTTTCCCCGCTGGGCGCTGTGCTTGGCTGCGGCTTTGATTCTGTTTGTCAGCCTCAAAGCGGGCGCGCGCAACGGCATGATTGGTATCATTTATCTGATGCTGTCCATGCTGCTGGTTTATTCCGTATTTGAAGGCGTGAAAATTGGGTGGGGCAAAACTCTGCTTATTGCCAGCCTGGTCTTGGTTGCCTTGGGAGGCCTTGCTGCATATGCGATCAAGCAAGACAGTCGAAATAAAATATTTTTTGAGTCGGCGACCGCGGGTTGGCATTATGCAGACACTAAAGCTTGGCTGCGTGTAGCGCCGCTACCCAAGTTGTCTAATGGTGTGATTGTGGATGGCTCTGCTTATGAGCGAGTGGCCTGGATTCATAGCGGTCTTGACCTCATCGCGGCGAACCCGCTGGGTTATGGCTATAGCCGCAACGCATTCACCAATGCGCTGACGGCGACGGGTCATCCCAATCAGGTGGGTCATAGCCATAGCGGTTTCATTGATCTGGGTGTGGGACTGGGCGTGTTCGGTATCGTGTTATGGCTGGCGTTTTGCGGCGTGTTGATCTGGACCGGCTATCGAGCCTTCCGTCTGCGCCGCGATACGCTGGGACTGGTGTTGATGTTGGTGACCTGCGGCTTTCTTGGGCGCATGTTGCTGGAAAGCGTGAACAAGGATCATATGCTGCATATCTTTCTGTTCACTGCCGCAGCCTTGTTGGCGGAGTTGAAACAGCGGGAAAAAGGCTCCGCGCATGCGTGATTGGGTGTTGTTCACCGAATCTTCGTCCAATGTCGGCGGCCAGGAGCTGCAGCTGATGCAGCAGATGCGCGTGTTGCGGGAACGAGGGTTCAGGCCGGTGCTGGCCTGCCGGCCGCAGAGCCGGGTGATGGAGGTCGCGTGTCAGCGCGGACTTGAGGTGTTGCCGCTGCGTTTTCGCAACAGCCTGCACCTGCCATCCATTCTAGCGCTACATGATTGGATGCGACGTCACCGTCCGCGACTGGCCATCTGCCATAGCGGTCACGACAGCAATAATCTGGCCATTGCCGCGCGGCTGATGGGGCGTGGCCGGCCTTTCCTGCTGCGCTCGCGCACCTATCAGCCGGGCAAGGCCTCGGCCTGGAGCTATAACCAGCTGGTGGACGCGACCATGTTGCCCAGCGCTTATTTGAAGCGTTGCTTGTTGGAGAATCCGGCGATACGGGCCGACAAACTGCATGTGGTCTACCCCGGCATCGATTTCGCCGCCCTGGATCAGGCCGCCGCGCTGCCCTTGCCGGCAGCGTTGGAGCAATGGTTGTCCCGTTCTTCCGGTCCTCTGCTGGTGCAGGCGGCGATGCTGCGCGGCGAAAAGGGACATAGGACGGTGTTGGCGGCCTTGGCCTTGTTGAAGGACAAGTGGCCCGATGCGCGTTATCTGATCGCTGGAGAAGGGCCGGAGCAGCAGGCGATCGCCGAACTGACGCGGCAGTTGGGCTTGCAGAATAGAGTCTTGCTCGTCGGCGTGGTCAGCCCGGTGGCGGCCTTGTTGGCGCGCGCCGACCTGGTGTTGATGCCATCCAGCTACGAGCCCTTGGGCATGTCGCAGATCGAGGCGCTGGGCTTGGGTGTTCCGGTGCTTGCCAGCGACACCGGCGGCATTCCGGAAACCATGCGCCACGGTGAAACCGGAATGCTGGTGGCTCCGGAGGATAGCGCCGCCTGGGCGGCGGCTATCGATCAAGCGCTGACCCAGCCGGCGCTGATGAAAGCCTGGGCGCAAGCCGGACGCGACGATGTGCGTTCGCGCTTCGCCCCTGAGCGGAATTTGCGGCAGATCCTGACCTTGAGCGGATTGGATGCGATGGGCGTTTGATGCCCATGTTGATGACCGCCCGCGCATGCGGGCATTGTGATGATGGAAACGGATGAAGCATTCTTTGCAAAGCAATTGGGCGATCTATCGTCGCTTGCTGGGGTATTTGGGCCGCTACTGGAAGGTATTCCTGATCTCGCTGGTGTCGATGACGGTGGCGGCGCTGACCGAGCCGGCCTTCGCCCGACTGATGAAGCCGCTCATCGACAGCGGCTTCGTCAATCGCGATCCAGAAGCCATCGCCTGGGTGCCCTTGGCCATCATCGGCGTATTCGCGGTGCGTGGCGTCACCAGCTTCATCAATGAATACACCTCCAGCTGGCTGACCGGCCACTTGGTGCAGACGCTGCGAGAGCAGATGTTCGCCAAGATGCTGTGCCTGCCGGTGCAGTACTACGCCGACAATCAATCGGGCCGCTTGGTGTCGCGGGTTTCCTACGATGTCAATCAGGTCACCGAGGCCGGCTTCAGCGTGATCACGGTCACGGTCAAGGATGGCGTCACCGCGGTCAGCCTGCTGGCCTGGCTGCTGTATATAGACTGGCAGCTGACCTTGATCTGCCTGCTGGTGTTGCCGGTGGTGTCCTTGTGCATGCGGGTGGTGGGCAAGCGCTTGCGCAATCTGTCGCACGAGAATCAGCAGAACATGGCCTTGCTGACCCAGGTGCTGGGCGAAGGCATCGATTGTCAGCGCGTGATCAAGGTTTATGGCGGCGAGGCGCGCGAGAGCCGGCGTTTCCACCAGGCGGCGGCCGCGATTCGGCGCAACGCGGTCAAGCAGAGCGCAGCCACCTCGGCCAATACCGGCCTGACCCAATTGATGATAGCTTGCGCGCTGGCGGCCATTCTGTATTTCGCCACGCTGCGAGCCCAGGGCGGGGCTTTCACCGCCGGCGATTTCATGTCCTTTCTGACCGCGATGATGCTGTTGTTCGCACCGGTCAAGCGTATCACCGGCATTGCCCAGGCGATGCAGCGCGGCTTGGCCGCGGCGGAGTCGGTATTTGAATTCCTCGATCTGCCGGAAGAGCCGGATCATGGTCATACCGCCTTGCCGAGCACACGCGCCAAGCTTTCCCTGTCTCAGGTGGGCTTTCGCTACCCATCGGCGGAGCGCCAGATCTTGCGCGACATCAATCTGCAGGTGCAGCCTGGAGAGACCGTGGCCTTGGTGGGCTCGTCCGGCAGCGGCAAGACCACGCTGGTCAGCCTGATTCCACGTTTTTACGACCCGGATCATGGCGAGATCCGCCTGGATGATGTGCGGCTGCAGGATATTCCCTTGCATGAACTGCGTCGGCATATCGCGTTGGTCAGCCAGGACGTGGTGCTGTTCAACGACAGTGTCGCCGCCAATATTGCCTACGGTGTTGACGAAGTCAGCCGCGAGGCCTTGGTGGAAGCCGCGCGCGCGGCCAATGCGCTGGAGTTCATCGAGGCGATGCCGGAAGGCTTCGACACCCTGATCGGCGAAAACGGCGTGCGCCTGTCCGGTGGCCAGCGCCAGCGGCTGGCGATCGCCCGCGCCTTGTTGAAGAACGCGCCGCTGTTGATTCTGGATGAGGCGACATCGGCCTTGGATACCCAATCCGAGCGCCTGGTGCAGAACGCGCTGGAAAACCTGATGAAGAACCGCACCACCATCGTGATCGCCCACCGTTTGTCTACGATCGAGAGCGCCGACCGCATCGTGGTGATGCACCAAGGCGAGATCGCCGAAGAGGGCACGCATGCGCAGCTGATCGCGCGCGCGGGACTCTACGCCAAGCTGCATAGCTTGCAGTTCAAGGATGAGGATGCGGCGGAGGACTGAGCATTTGCGACGGCGATAATAAAACGGCCAAGGCATCCGCCTTGGCCGTTTTGTATTGAGGAATACGGTTCAGAGCTTGACTTCGAACAGCGGATCTTGCGGCGCTAGGCGGCGGCCGTTTTCCTGTATGGTGTGCCAGACCGGCTGGCCTTGGACTTGCGCTTGAACATCGCGCGCCAGCAAGCAGTAGGCCTCGCGGTTGCATTCGCTGGAATAGGCCCGCAGCAGCGTGACTTTTGCCGGCAGGTCATCCGGATTGTCGCGCAGCGAGTCTTTCAGCACCCGCACCGCATCGCTGGTGCGGCCATAGGCGAGAAAGACCTCGGCTTCTCCCACCGGGTCAATGCCGCGCTGACGCGGCTTGGTGTAGCGTAATTTCTTCCATAAGAATCGTAGGGCGTAGTAACTTGCCATCAGTCCGAAGCTGGCGGCAAACGCGCTCAACGCAACCATGTGGTCTCCCCTTCCGCTTTGCGGCGAATTGATTCCGCCGGCAAACCCCGTCGCGTTGTGCGCTATGGCCTCAATCACGATGCCGGATATTGCCCGCAGTCGTTCTCATCTCCAGTAGATTCATTATTCTGATGAAGTGGCGCGAGCGGCAATCCGTAAAAATCCTTATCGAATCTGTACTTATATTGTTTTCGCTCTAACAGTTTTCATTCAGTATTTTTTCGAGTATCGCAGAGGACAGGCCTGGCTGGATAGCGGCTTGGCCCAATTGTTGCAATAGCACAAAGCGGATGGTGCCTGCCTCGACCTTCTTGTCATGGCTCATCAACTCCAGCCAGCGCGCCAGCGGCATGGCCGGGCTCTTAACCGGCAGGCCCGCCGCGGCGATCAGCGCGCGCACGCGCTCAAGCTCCGCCGGCGTGAGCCAGCCCAGCTCGGCGGAGGCGGCCGCTGCCAGCACCATGCCGGCGCCGACGGCCTCGCCATGCAACCAGACGCCGTAGCCCAGGCCGGCCTCGATGGCATGACCGAAGGTGTGGCCGAGGTTGAGCAAGGCGCGCACGCCTTGTTCTTTTTCATCCTGGCCGACGATGTCCGCCTTCATTTCGCAGCTGCGCTTGACCGCGTATTGCAGCGCGTCGGGGTCGCGCGCGCGCAACCGCGGCATATTGTCTTCCAGCCAGCCGAGAAAGGCGGCGTCTCCGAGCAGGCCGTATTTGATCACTTCGGCGAGACCGGCGGACAGTTCACGCTCAGGCAGGGTATCCAGCAGCGACATATCGGCGATCACCGCTTGTGGCTGATAGAAGGCGCCTATCATATTCTTGCCCTGCGGGTGGTTGATCGCGGTCTTGCCGCCGACCGAGGAATCGACTTGCGCCAGCAGGGTGGTGGGGATCTGGATGAAGGGTGCGCCGCGCTGATAGCAGGCGGCGGCGAAGCCGGTCATGTCGCCGATGACGCCGCCGCCCAGCGCGATCAGGGTGGTCTTGCGCTCGGCATTGCGCGACAGCAATGCGTCGAAAATCAGATTCAGCGTGTTCCAGTTCTTGTGCCGCTCTCCGTCCGGCAGCACGATGGAGAAGGATTCTATCTGGTGCTGGGCCAGCGCCTGTTGCAGCCGGGCCAGATACAACGGCGCCACGGTCTCGTTGCTGACGATGGCGACCTTGGGCAAGGGTAGATGCGGTAGCAGCAATTCGACCTGTTCCAGCAAGTCCCGGCCAATGTGAATAGGGTAACGGGTATCAGGCAGGATCAGGTCTAGGCTTATCACAATCAGCTTCCTTGTGCGGGGCGGTGTTTGGGGGGGAGACCAGCCAGTTGCTCCATTAGGCGCGCAACCAACAGGCTGACATTCTGTTGCGTGGTGTCGACGACGATGTCGGCCACTTCGCGGTAGAGCGGGTCGCGCTCCTGGAACAGGCTTTCCAGTTTGGCGCGTGGATCGGCGATCTGCAGCAGTGGGCGGTTTTTGTCGTGCAGGGTGCGGGCCAGCAGATCGTCTATCGTCGCGCGCAGATAGATCACGGTGCCGTGGGCGGACAGGCAGGCGCGGTTTTGCGGACGGATGACGGCGCCGCCGCCGGTGGCCAGCACGATATTGTCCAGGCGGGCTAGGTCGGCGATGACCGAGGTTTCCCGGTCGCGGAAGCGCAACTCGCCTTCGATGTCGAAGATGGTGGCCACGCGCACGCCGGTTCTGGCCTCGATCTCGTGGTCAGAATCGTAAAAGGTTCTGTCGGTGCGACGCGCCAGTGCGCGGCCCACCGTGGTCTTGCCCGCGCCCATCAAGCCGACCAGAAAAAAATTGCCTGCCAGTTTCTCCATGGCAGGCATTGTAGCCGAGCTTGGCCGCTCTGTCTTTCGGCGTCGCAGCAGCGTGAAAACGGCGGCAGGCGCCGCCGTTTTACTGATTGTTGCCGCTCAGATCGTCGACCACCCTGGGGGTGATGAAGACCAGCAACTCGGTACGGTTATCGTATTTTTGTGAACTGCGGAACAAGGCGCCCAGGATGGGAATATCGCCCAGCAGCGGCACTTTGTTGACGATGTCGCTGATCTGTTGCTGGTAGATGCCGCCAATCACTACCGTGCCGCCATTTTCCACCAGTACTTGGGTATTGACCTTCTTGGTGTCCAGCGCCGGTGTGCCGCCAACGGTCAGCGTGGGGCTGACGCTATCCTTGTTGACCTTGATGTCCAGCATCACGTGATTGTCCGGTGTGATCTGCGGTTTCACGTTCAGGCTGAGCACCGCTTTTTTGAACGAGGTCGAGGTCGCGCCGCTGGACGAGGCTTCCTGGTAGGGGATCTCGGTGCCTTGTTCTATCGTGGCTTCCTGCCGGTCCGCGGTCATGATGCGCGGACTGGAGATTACCCGTCCCTTGTTCTCGGTCTGCAGCGCCTGTAGTTCGAGGCCGATGATGGCGGACTTGCCCACGCTGTAGAGCGCGGTCAGTGAGCCGGCGGGGTTGGTGATGGGCAGGTTGACGCCGGGGGCAATGACATAGGGTGTCTGCGTGGCATTGCCGACGATGCCCATCCTCCCGTTGGCGTTGGTAATGGCATTGGTCAAGCCACCGCCGGAGATGATGCCGTTGCTGGTTACCCGGTCGTAGGACAGTTTGACGCCCAGATTGCGGCTCCAGTTGTCGGTGGCCTCAACGATGCGCGCCTCGATCAGCACCTGTTTCACCGGCACATCGGTCTTGCCTATGATGTCGCGGATCTTGTCTATGGTGCTGCCGGTATCATTGATGATCAGCGTATTGGTTTTGGGGTCGATCAGCGCGCTGCCGCGCTCGGTCAAGATGCTTTCCTTCTTGCCGGTGGTATTCGTGCCGTCCAGCACCTTCTTGAAGTCCTCGGCAGAGCGGTAGCGCAGCACGAAGGTTTCCGAGCGCACCGGTTCCAGCGTGGCCAGTTGCTGTCTGGCTTCCTGCACTTGCTTGTCGCGCGCCAGCAATTCCTCGCGCGGCGCGATCTGGATGATGTTGCCGGCGCGGCGTTGATCCAGGCCCTTGGTTTGCAGAATCAGGTCCAAGGCCTGGTCCCAGGGCACGTCCTTCAATCGCAGCGTGATATTGCCGCTCACCGTGTCGCTGGTGACGATATTGAGGCCGGTGAATTCGGCGATCACCTGCAAGACGGTGCGCACTTCTATGTTCTGGAAATTCAGCGACAGCTTGTCGCCCTTGTATTGCGGCTTCTGATTGCTGTCGGCGGTGCTGGCGGATTCGGGCGTCGGCCGTCTTACTTCCACCACCAATTGGCCATCGGTCTGGTAGGAGGAGAAGTCCCAATCGCCCTGGGGCTGAATCTGGATGCGGCTGTTGCCGCCCTGGTTGCGGGCATCGATCTTGGCCACCGGGGTGCCGAAGTCGGCAACATCCAGCCGGCGCTGGTTCTGCCTATCCAGTTGCGCGCCCAGCACGTCGACCAGCAGCTGCTTGCCTTCGCGACGGATATCGACCGGGGTGCTGGCGGAGGGCAACTTAATTTCCACCCGGCCCTCGCCATTCTTGCCGCGACGGAAGTCCAGCGCCAGGGCTGGAGCATTGGCGGCCAGCGGCGGGCTAGGGCGCGCGGCGACTTGGGCGCCGGCGGCGGGTCGTTCCACCGGTGTCGCGGATTGGGCGGCGCTGCCCAGGTTCGGATTCAGCGTGACCAGCAGCATATTGCCGGACACGGTGCTGCTGTACAGCGCATTGCGGCTCAGGCTCAGCACCAGCCGCGAGCGGCCGTTGGCCTCCACCGCCACCGCCGATTTGACCAGCGAACCGCCTAGGTCCTGTTGCGGCTTGGCCATTTTGACGCTGGCGCCGGCGAAATCGAAGGCGATGCGCGGGGGATTGGCGATCGCGAAACTATTGGGCTGAACCGCGGGACCATCGAAGCTGATTTTCAGCACTTGCTGATCGCCGTCGCCGTTCGCCAGCTGGATGGCGGTGATCGCTGGCCCGGCGGCGGCGCAGCTGAACAGCAGGGACAGGCCCAGCCCCGACAACAGTTTGATGGAGTGCTTGCTCATTTGTTCTGCCCTTGTTCGTCCAGGTACAGGCTGGTGTTGCGCTGCACCCATTCTCCGTTCAAATCTTCCACGGTTTCAGTCAGTTCGATTTCGGTGTCGCCGATCTTCTTGATCCGGCCGAAATTGGGTCCGACGAAGTTGCCTGCCTGCACCCGGTAGACCGCGCCTTCCGGCGTGCGCACCAGGCCGTAGTTGGTGCCGCTTCGACGGATGACGCCCACCACCGCCAGCTTGTCCAGATCATAGTTTTCCAGCGCCTCGCGCGGCCGCTTCATATCCGGCGCGTTGGCCTGGTTCTGACTCTTGGCCGCGGCCAGTTTTTGCGCGTTGAACGGGTCGAGCAAGTCGAAAGCCTGGTAGGCGAACGGCTGATAAGACTGCGCCTGCGGTAGCGGCTCGATCTGGCCGCGCAAGCCTTGGGTGCTGGTCTGCATCCATAATCGCAGGTCGTCGGTATCGCCGCTGCCGCAGGCGGCGAGCAAGAAGGGCAGTACGCAAGCGAGAGTTCTTTTCATGGTGTTGGGACTCACTTGTGGGCGGCCGCCTGCGCAGACCGCTCTTCGGGCTCCAGCGCGCGGAAGGTTTTGGCGGTGGCATCCATGGTCAGGCGGGCGCCTTTGGTGTCCGGAGTCAGGCTGATGTCGGAAATGGTGACGATGCGCGACAGCTGCGCCACATCGCTGACGAAGGCGGCGAGGTCGTTATAGCTGCCGGTCAGGCGGATGGTGATCGGCACTTCCGCCATCTCGGCCGTCTTGATTTCGGGATTGGGCCGGAACAGCTCGAACTGTAGCCCGCGGCCGAGACCGGCCTGGTTGATCTCGGTCAATAGCGTGTCCATATTCGACTTGGTCGGCAACTGCTTCAACAACACGCCGAAGGAGGCGTCGATTTCCTTCAACTGCTGCTGCAGCGCGTCCAGGTTGACCGCCTGGCGTTTCTTGTCGAGATAGGTCTGCTTGAGCTGCTCCTCTTGCTGCTTGGCGGCGTTGAGCCGGTCCAGTTCGTCTCCCAGCACGAAGAAATAGCCGAGGCCGATAAAGCAGGCGACCAGTAGCGCCAAGGCGATGGCCTGACCTTGCGCCGGCCAGTTGGCGATATCCTTGGGGTCCAGCGTGCGCAGTTCGTCCAGCGTCATGGCTTGGCTCCAGGTGTGGCGGCGGGCTGGCCGCTCTTGGCCGGAGCGGGTTCGCGCAGGCTGCTGTTCAGGGTGAATTCGTTGACGCGCTGATTATTGATGCTGGAGGCTTTCACCTCGATCAACACCGGGGCGTCGAAGACATTGGACTGCGCCAGGCTGCGCATATAGTTGGAGACGCGGGCGCCGGACAGCGCGTAGCCAGACAGCGTGAACTGGTTGCCGGTCTGCTTGAAGCTTTTCAAGTAGACGCCGTCCGGGGTTTGCCGCACCAGTTGGTCGAACACGTGCACGCCTTCATTGCGGCCCTGTTCCAACCGTTCCACCAATTGCTTGCGCGATAGCAGATCATCGCGCTGCTTCTTCAGCGTGCCGATATTCTTGATCTGATTGTCCAATTGGGCGATTTCGCCTTGCAGGAAGTCATTGCGCTGCTGCTGATGGGAGAGCCGGCTGCCGATGATCAGGTAGCTGAGCACCACCAGCGCCAGAGATGCGACCAGGGTTAGGCCCAGCAGCACCTGGAAGCGCAATCTATGCGCGGCTTTCTTTTGTTCGCGGTGCGGAAGCAGGTTGATGCGTATCATCAGTCGAACCTCCGCATGGCCAGTCCACAGGCCACCAGCAACGCGGGCGCGTCCATCAGCAACTCCTTCAGGCGGATATTGCCGGACTGCACCATGGTGCTGAACGGATTGGCTATCATGGTGCTGATCTGGGTGCGGCCGGCGACGGCGTCGTCCAGCCCGGGCAGCATGCTGCAGCCGCCGGCCAGCAGGATGTAGTCGACGCGCAGATATTGCGACACGCTGACCGTGGTGTAGAAGAATTGCAGCGCGCGCTGGATTTCCTGGGCCAGGGAGTCGACGAAGGGGTGCATCAGCTCGGATTCGTAACCGTCCGGCAGGCTCATGCCGCGCTTGCCGCTTTCAGCCTCTTCGTAGCTGATGCCGTAGCGGCGCTGGATGTCGCGCGTCAATTGCTGGCCGCCGAAGACCTGTTCGCGGTAATAGACCTGCTGATTATTGCGGATGATATTGCAGTGGATGCGGCTGGCGCCGATGTCGAACAAGGCGAAGGTCTGGTTCATGCCCTGTTCCGGCAATTGCTGCTCGATCTGCTCGAAGGCGGTCATCATGGCGAAGGACTCGACGTCCACTACCTGGGCGCGCAGGCCGGCCATTTCCACCACCGCCACGCGCTCCTCCACTTTTTCCTTGCGGGCGGCGCACAGCAGCACTTCCAGGTCATCTATGCTGGCCGGCGCCGGACCCAGCACCTGATGATCCAGATTCACTTCTTCCAGCGGGAAGGGAATGCTCTGATTGGCTTCGGCTTCGATCAGCTCGGACAGATTGTCGGTCTGGCTGACCGGCACCAGCAGTTTTTTGTAAATCGCCATCGAGGTCGGGATGGCGATAGCGACGTGGCGGGTGGGGCTGCCCAAGCGTTTCCAGGCGCGACGCAGGGTTTCGGCAATGCCTTCTATCTCCACCAGATTACCGTCGCTGATCGCATCCTTGGGCAAGGCTTCGATCACATAGCGCTCGACTTGGCAGTTCTTTCCTGCGCGGGACAGCTCCACCAATTTGATCGCGGTGCTGCTGATATCCAGCCCGAGCATGGGAACGTTCTTGGCTTTCCCCAATCCAAGAGGTTCTAGCCAGGACGGGGCGATTTTAAGTTTGTCGATAAGCATCAGGTGCCTCGATTGGTCCTATGCGACAGTTTTTTGGCGTGTCGCTGCCATTGTTTGTCTTGCGCGCTTTCACAAGACGTTATAATCCGGTTTCCAGTGAAAGCCCATTGTAAATATGCTAAGACGAATCCTCGCAATACTTGCAGGTCTGTTTCTAGGTGGAGCCGTATTGGTTGCTGGCGCAGGCGCCATTGCAATCATCATAACCTACCCTCGCTTGCCGAGTCTTGATGTACTGACGGACTATCGTCCAAAAATCCCGCTTCGCGTTTATTCCGCCGACAATCAATTGATAGGGGAATTTGGCGAGGAACGTCGTTCGTTTTCCCGCATCCATGAAGTGCCGCAACTGATGAAACAGGCGGTGATGGCGGCCGAGGACGAGCGCTTCTACCAGCACAGCGGCGTCGATTACGTCGGCGTGGTGCGCGCCGCGGTCGGCAATCTGGTGTCCGGCCATGCCCGTTCCGGCGCCAGCACCATCACCATGCAAGTGGCCAAGAATTTCTTCCTGTCCAGCGAAAAAACCTTTACCCGCAAATTCAACGAAGCGCTGTTGGCCTTCAAGATCGAGCACACGCTGACCAAGGACCAGATCCTGGAGTTGTATTTCAACCAGATCTATCTGGGGCAGCGCGCCTATGGCTTCTCCGCCGCGGCCCAGGCCTATTACGGCAAGCCGCTGGCGGATCTGTCTGTGGCTGAAATGGCGATGCTGGCCGGCCTGCCCAAGGCGCCATCCGCCTACAACCCCATCGTCAATCCGGACCGCGCCCGCCTGCGCCAGCAATACGTGCTGCGCCGGATGCGCGAGCTTAATTTCATCACTCAGGAACAATACGACGCCGCGGTGGCCGAGCCGATGAAGCTTGCTAGCCAGAGCGCGGACAGCAGCAGCCAGCCGGCGCAATATGTGGCGGAAATGGTGCGGCAGGCGATGTACGAGCGTTACAAGGAGTCCGCCTACACCGAGGGCTTCAAGGTCTACACCACGCTGGACAGCCGCCATCAGAAGTGGGCTTACGACGCCTTGCGCGCCGGCCTGGTCGATTACGACCGCAAGATGGGCTATCGCGGCCCGGAAAGCGTGGTGGAGTTGTCCGGCGTGGAAGGCGAGCAGCAGACCGAGGCGCTGGACGACGCGATCAGCGAATTGCGCGACAGCGGCGATATGCTGCCGGCCATCGTGCTGTCCGCCAGCCCGGCGGAAGTGCGCGCCTATATGCGCGGCGGCAAGGTGGCGGTGATCAAGGGCAGCGGCCTGGATTTCGCGCGACGCGCGTTGGGCGGCAAGGTCAGCGCAGCGCAGCAGATCCGTCGCGGTTCGGTGATCCGCATCCGCGCGCATGAGAAAGGCTATTGGGAAATCGTGCAGATGCCGGAGGTGGAAGGCGCTTTCGTGTCGATGGACACCCGCAGCGGCGCGATCCGCTCGCTGGTGGGCGGCTTCGATTTCAACCGCCGCAGCTTCAACCACGTGACCCAGGCCTGGCGTCAGCCCGGTTCCACCTTCAAGCCCTTCATCTACTCCGCCGGCATTGAGCGTGGCCTGACGCCGTCGACGATGATCAATGACGCGCCACTGTCGGTGGTGGGCGCTGATGGTCAGCGCTGGGAGCCCAAGAACGACAACGGCAAGTTCGCCGGCATGATCACCATGCGCAGCGGCCTGACTCAGTCCAAGAACCTGGTGTCGGTGCGGGTGCTGATGGCGACCGGCACCGATTACGCCCAGCAGTACATCCAGCGTTTCGGCTTTGCCGCCAAACAGCATCCGGCCTACCTGACCATGGCGCTGGGCGCGGGCGCGGTGACGCCGCTGCAAATGGTGGAAGGCTACTCGGTGTTCGCGAATGGCGGCTACCGCAGCAAGGGCTATTTCATTGACCGCATTGAAGACCAGTCCGGCCGCGTGCTGGCCAAGACCGTGCCCACCATCGCCGGCCAGAACGCGCCGCAAGCCATCGATCCGCGCAACGCCTTCATCATGAGCTCCATGCTCAAGGATGTGGTGCGCTACGGCACCGGCTATCGCGCGATGAGCCTGGGTCGCACCGATCTGGCCGGTAAGACCGGTACCACCTCGGACTGGAAGGATGCCTGGTTCGTCGGTTACAACCCCAATCTGGTGGCGGCCGCCTGGGTGGGCTTCGATCAGCCGCGTTCGCTGGGCCGCTACGGCTATGGCGGCACCGCGGCGCTGCCGGTGTGGATCAACTATATGGCCAATGCGCTCAAGGGCCAGCCGGAGGTGGACATGCCGGTGCCGCAGGGCATCGTGGTCAAGGCCGGCGCCGGTCAGCGCGGTGGCGACGAGTACTACTACGAGGAATTCCAGAAGACCAATCCGGAATTGAAAGTGGACAACCACGGCGCGGTGCCGGGTGCCGGCGGCGATGCCAGCGGCGGCGCCAGCGAGCCGCAGGACAAGCCCGCCGCGCAGGATGCGGTGGAAAACGTCAAAGACCAGTTGTTCTAGAAGCGTTTTCTATTCGATGTTAGAGCCTGTTGAAAGTCTCGCGAGCTAAGAACCTGTTTACGATCTGCTGCGCATCGGCGATACGGCGTTGAAACCAAGCTCAAAATGCTCATGTACCAGGTGTACATTCCGCTTTTTCGCTCGTTTTCGCCTTGTCTCGCTCTTGCTCGCGAGATCGTAAACAGGTTCTAAGGCAAGACAGGGTGTTGCGGCTGAGAAAACGGAATGTACGCGTGGTACATGAGCATTTCGAAGACGTACTCACCGTGTGACGTCTCGCGACGCGCAGCAAATCGTAAACAGGTTCTTACACAGCCCCGCCATCCGGCGGGGCTTTTACATGAGCGTCCGGCTCAGATCACGCCTTGGGCCAACATCGCCGCGGCCACTTTGCCGAAGGCCGCGACATTGGCGCCCAGCGCGTAATCGATGCCGCCGTCCGCCAGCCTTCCATGCTGGACGCAGGCCGCATGGATGTCCTCCATGATGCGGCGTAGTCGGGCGTCCACCTCTTGCGCGCTCCAGGGTAGATGGGAGGCGTTCTGGCTCATCTCCAGGCCGGACACCGCCACGCCGCCGGCATTGGAGGCCTTGCCCGGCGCATAGAGCGCGCCGGCCTGCTGGAAGCGCAGCGTCGCCTGCGGCGAACACGGCATATTGGCGCCTTCCGCCACGCAAAAGCAGCCATTGGCCAGCAGCGCTTCCGCGTCGTCGGCGTCCAGCTCGTTCTGGGTGGCGCAGGGCAGCGCGATGTCGCAGGGCTGACGCCATGGCCGCTGCCCGACGAGAAAGTCCAGGCTGTGGCTGGCGGCGAAAGCGGCCAGACGTCCACGGCGCTGGTGTTTGTGCTCCATCAGCGCGTCCAGTTGGGCCGGGCTCAGACCCGCCGGCAGGCTGAGCGTGCCCTCCGAATCCGACAGACTGACGACCTTGACGTCCAGCGCCAGCAGCTTTTCCGCCGCGTACAAGGCGACATTTCCCGAACCGGACAGCGCCGCGCGCTTGCCGGCCAGCGTTTGGCCGCGGGTGGCCAGCATGCGCTCGACGAAATACACCAGGCCGTAGCCGGTGGCTTCCGGCCGCATCAGGCTGCCGCCGTAGCTAGGCCCCTTGCCGGTGAACACGCCGGAAAACTGATTGCACAGGCGTTTGTGCTGGCCGAACAGATAGCCGATTTCACGTGCGCCGACGCCGATGTCGCCGGCCGGCACATCGGTCTCGGCGCCGATGTGCCGGAATAGCTCGCAGGCGAAAGCCTGGCAGAAGCGCATCACCTCGCCGTCGCTCTTGCCCTTGGGGTCGAAATCGGCGCCGCCCTTGGCGCCCCCCAGCGGCAAGCCGGTCAACGCGTTCTTGAACGTCTGTTCGAAGGCCAGGAATTTCAGCGTGCCCAGCGTCACCGCCGGGTGGAAACGCAACCCTCCCTTGTACGGGCCTATCGCGCTGTTCATCTGCACCCGGTAACCGCGGTTGACCTGGACCCGGCCGTGATCGTCGACCCAAGAGACGCGGAACTGGATCACGCGCTCAGGCTCCAGCAGGCGTTCCAGCAAGCCGTGGTCGAAATAGTGCGGATGGCGGCTTAGCAGCCCGTCCAGGCTGTGCAGCACTTCAGCCGCCGCCTGGTGGAATTCCAGCTGCTCCGGGTCGCGTTGACGGACCCGGGTCAGTAAGGTTTGCAGGGCAAGATGCATGGTTGATACCTCTATTTTGTTATTGAACGGCCGAGCGCGGGCCTCCGTCGGCGTGCTCTGCCCTTGCTGTTTCTTGGGCATGGTCGGGCATGTCTGTCGCGCCGGAATGGAATGATGTTGTGAGCGAGGTGTCCGGCGAGCAGGCTGCGGGCCCGATACGGCTATTCCTGCACGCGGCTTGCCCAAGGGGTGGGGAGGCAAGGCGAAACTGGCGTCGGGGTTGGGGCCAGGGCCGGAAGGGCGCGGGCATCGAGGATAGGGATGCCGTTGGCTTAATAGTGTAACCGATATTTTCCGTCGTTTCGTCGGCGTCCGGCGGTCCGCCGCGCTTTCTATACTGTTGGAACGGGGCGTCGGCGGTGGCACGTCCTTGGGGGGAGAGAGGGGCTCTCCGTGTCGGCGGCGCCCGGCTTGACGGATGTGCAAGGCTGAGCGCCGCGCCGGATTCGGTACCTTCAGTGATGGAAACATGAAGCAGACCAAGGAATGGAACGCTGGCATCGTCGAGGGCCTGAGCCGAGGCGGCGCCGCCAGCGTGGTGCTGACTTACGCGGTGGTGGCTTCGCTATGGGTGGCGCTGTCCGATCGCGTCGTCAGTTCCCTGTTTGCCGATCCGCTGCAGTGGCTGCTGGTCAGTACTTTGAAAGGCTGGCTGTTCATCGTCGTGACTTCTCTGCTGCTCTATGTCTTGTTGGCGCGGCTGACGCGCTCCGCCGACGGCGCGGCCGTTCAGGCCAGTTGGCGCCAGCACCGCTGGTCAGGTTTGATCGCGCTGCTGCTGTTGATTTGCACCGTGGTCGGCGTGTCTCAGACCGTGCGCCAGCACCAGGCGCGCGCGGCGGAACAACTACGTTCGGTGGCCACGGCGAAGAGCAAGGAATTGGCCAACTGGTTCCGTGAACAGCAACGGCATGCCGATACCGTGCGCGCCAGCATAGTGTTCGCCTGGCCGGACGGGGCGTTGGGCTCTGTGTCGTCCTCTGATTTCAAGCGGAGGTTGGAAGGCCTGAGTCAAAGCGAGGGTTTCGGCGGCGCTTGTCTGCTGGATGCGGCGGGCAAGACGCAATGGTGTTCCGCCAAGGTTCTGCCCGAGCCCGGCGCGCCGATGAAAGCGTCTGTGGCCCTGGCGTCCCGGGAAGGAACCTTGGCCCGCATCGGCCCCTATTTCAGCGGCGCGGACCGCCTGCGGCTGGATTTCGTGGTGCCGCTGAAGGGCCCTGGGTCATCGTTGTTGGTATTACAGTCCGAGGCCACTTGGGTGCATGCCCTGCTGTTCAGCGGCTCGGGAGAGGGTCATAGCGAGCAAACTGTGTTGGCGCGCCGGGAGGACGACCAGGTAGTGTTTCTGAATCAGCTGGAGCCTGGAGATGCGAAGCACAGCGCACGGCGCGCGCCATTGAATGATCCACGGCTATTGATCGCCCGGGTCTTGCGCGGTGAAAGCGAGCAGGGCATCGCCATCTGGGCGCGTGATCATCGCGGAGTGCCGGTGGTGGGCGTGGTGCGTCAGATCGCCGGCACCGATTGGTTTTTATTGGTTAAACAGGACCAGTCCGAGCTCTATGCCAGCATGCTGGGCGATGCGGTCGGTACCGCTCTATTGGGCTTGTTTGGCCTGTTCATGCTGGGCGCGGTGAGCCTGTTGTTGAGCCAGCGCGAGCAATTGGCTCGCGAGCAGGGCATGCGTCAGGAGCAGGAGGCGCACCTGAATACTCTGCAATTGCTGGAGGCGCTGGTGGACAGCTCGGATGACGCTATTTTCGCCAAGGACCGGCAAGGCCGCTACTTGCTGTTCAATCAGGCCGCGGGAAGGTTTGTCGGCAAGAGCGGAGAGGAAATGCTGGGCAAGGACGACCGGGCCTTATTCCCAGCGGAGCAGGCCGAGATGCTGATGGCCATCGGTCGTCAGGTGCTGGCCGATGACTGCGTGCAAAGCTGCGAGGAGGTGCTGGACACGACCTTGGGACGGCGGGTGTTCTTGGCCACCAAGGGGCCGTTGCGCAATAACAAGGGCGAGGTGATAGGCATTTTCGGCATTTCCCGCGACGTGACCGAGCAGAAGCTGGCGCAAGAGGCGCTGCGCGACAGCGAACAGCGCTTGCGCCTGGCCCAGGATGGCGCGCATATCGGGCTGTGGGACTGGGATGCCGGCAGCAAGCGCATTTATTTCTCGCCGGAGTGCGAGCGCCTGTATGGTGCAGCCCCCGGCGCGCTGCAGAGCCGCGACGACTGGCAACGCCGGGTGCTGCCCGAGGATTGGCTGGAAATCGAAAAGCAATGGCGGCCGCCGTTAGGCAGCGATGCCGCCTTCGAGGCGGAATACCGGGTTTTCCACGAGAGCGGCGAGCTGCGTTGGCTGTGCGCCAAGGGGCGTTTCTACCTGGATGCGGAGGGTGGCGTGGAGCGCTTGTCCGGCATTTGCATGGACATCACGGAACGCAAGCTGGCGGAAGAGCAATTGCGCAAGCTGTCGCTGGCGGTGGAGCAAAGCCCGGAGAGCGTCATCATCACCGATGTGCAGGCCAATATCGAGTATGTCAACGAAGCCTTTGTCCAGTCCACCGGCTATAGCCGAGAGGAAGTGCTGGGCCGCAATCCGCGCTTGCTGCAGTCTGGCCTGACGCCGCGCGCCACCTACCAGGCATTGTGGAATGCCTTGCGGCAGGGGCAGCCCTGGCATGGCGAGATGATCAACCGCCGCAAGAACGGCGAGCTCTATCATGAGTTCGCCGCTATTTCCCCGATCCGGCAGCAGGACGGCCACATCAGCCACTTTGTCGCGGTGAAGGAGGATGTCACCGAGAAAAAACGCTTGCATGAGGAGTTGGAGCGTCACCGCAGCCATCTGGAGGAACTGGTGACTGAACGTACTTTGCAGCTGGCCGACGCGCGTGAGCGCGCTGAAGCCGCCAGCCGCGCCAAGAGCGCCTTCCTGGCCAATATGAGCCATGAAATCCGCACGCCGATGAATGCGATTCTCGGGCTGAGCCATCTGCTGCGTCGGGATGGCGCCACCACGCTGCAGCAGGAGCGTCTGGGCAAGATAGACGCCGCCGCTCAGCACTTGCTTTCCATCATCAACGACATTCTCGACCTGTCCAAGATCGAGGCTGGCCGACTGCAGTTGGAAGATCAGGATTTGACCTTGGGCGCGGTAGTCGAGCACGTGCGCAATCTGATCCAGGACAGCGCGCGCAGCAAGGGGCTCAGCGTGGAACTGGAGTGCGATGAGGGAGATTTGTGGCTGCGCGGGGATCTGACGCGCTTGCGCCAGGCCCTGCTCAACTACGCGGGCAATGCCGTCAAGTTCACCGCCAGCGGCGGCATCGTGCTGCGGGCCAAGGTATTGCAGGCCGACGCGCGGCAAGTGCTGGTGCGCTTCGAAGTGGAAGACAGCGGCATAGGCATCGCCCCGGAGCAATTGCCGCGCTTGTTTCAAGCCTTTGAGCAGGAAGACGCGGCCACGACCCGGCGTTATGGCGGCACCGGCCTGGGCCTGGCCATCACCCGGCATCTGGCGCAGGCGATGGGCGGCGATTCCGGCGTCAGCAGCGTACCCGGGCAGGGCAGTTTGTTCTGGTTCAGCGCCTGCCTGGAGCGTGGCATGCTGTCGGCGGCGTCGCCGATATCGGCCGAAGCCGGCGTTGAGGATGGTCTGCGCCAGCGCAGTGGCGGAGCCTTGCTCTTGCTGGTGGAAGACAATGTGATCAACCGCGAGGTAGCGTTGGAGCTGCTACAGGATGTCGGAATGCGGGTGGACACCGCGGAGAACGGACGCGAGGCCGTGGCCATGGTGCAGGCTCGAGCCTATGCCTTGGTGTTGATGGATGTGCAGATGCCGGTGATGGATGGCTTGGAGGCCACGCGGCAGATTCGTCGGCTGCCGGGTTGCGAGTTGTTGCCGGTGCTGGCGATGACCGCCAATGTCTTCGCCGAGGACAGGCAGGCCTGTCTGCAGGCGGGCATGAACGATTTTGTCGCCAAGCCGGTGGACCCGGCGCTGTTGTTCGCCGCCCTGCTCAAATGGCTGCCGGGGAGCGGTGTCAGCGCGGATGCCACAGCATCGGTTCCGGCAGTGGAAGCGGGACCGAGGGAGCAGGCCTGCCTGCAGGCGCTGGCGGATACCTGCGGCGTGGACATCGCTTGCGGCCTGGCCTTGATGCGTGGCCGCGTCGACAAGTATCTGGATCTGCTGCGCCGTTTTATCGTATCCCACTCCAATGACATGTTTGAGCTGGAGGTGGCCTTGAAAGCCGGCGACCACAGCGCGGCGCTGCGCTTGCCGCATACCTTGAAGGGCACCGCAGCCACGCTGGGCCTGGGGCAACTGGCCGCCGCCGCCGCCAGGCTGGAGGAAAGCCTGCATCAGGCCGAGCTGCCGCCACTGGACTCGATCCAAGCGGTGCGAGCCGAGGTCGAGGCCCATCTGGCGGCGCTGAGCGCCCTGTTGGCGGATGTGGCTGGCGAGCCGTGATGGGCTTCCCGCCGGGATATTTTCTCTGGCGGTAAACTTGTGGTTTCAGGATGGTCTATCTCCTTTTATTCACAATTCGGAGGAGCAGGCCCCATGTTGCAGAATTACTTTCCCATCCTGTTATTCATCGTCGTCGGGCTGCTGGTAGGTGTGGTGCCGCTGCTGATGGGCAAGTTGCTGGGGCCGAACCGGCCGGACCCGGAAAAGCTGTCGCCGTACGAATGCGGCTTCGAGGCCTTCGAAGACGCGCGCATGCGCTTTGACGTGCGCTACTACCTGGTGGCCATCCTGTTCATTCTGTTCGATCTGGAAGTCGCCTTCATGATTCCCTGGGCGGTGACGCTGAAAGAACTGGGCGGTTTCGGCCTGGGGGCGATGGCGGTATTCCTGGGCGTGCTGACGGTGGGCTTTGTTTATGAATGGAAGAAAGGCGCGCTGCAGTGGGATTGAGCCGCTGTCCATGACGGCGCCGCGGCGGTGAAACGTTCATCCGGCGGCCGGGCGAGCACGGCCATGGCCCGCTCACCAGCAACCGCTGGTGGTGACGGCGCTGCCGGAGGCGTTGACATTGGTCTTGTTGCCCAGATTGTCCACTTGGTAGACCTGGCAGGCGTCGGTGGCTTGCACGCTGCCGACCACCGGCGTGGCCTGCAGCGTGTAGCCGGGCGGCGTGCCGCTGCTGACTGCGGCCACGCTCAGCGTGTAGTAGTTCTGGGTGGCGCTGGGGATGGCGATATTGGAATTGCTGGAATAGCCCATGCTGGCCATCTGCGTGGTGTAGGCATTGTTCAGCGAGTAATAGCTTTCCTGGCGCGAGGCCAGGTCCAGCAGCGCGGTTTTCGCCGCGGCTCGGTTGCCCTTTTGCACATAGGTGTTGTAGCTGGGCACGGCGATGGCGATCAGGATGCCTACGATGGCGACGGCGACCACCAGTTCGATCAGGGTGAAACCTTGCTGCGGCTGCTTCATTTCATCTCCTAAGGGGCGCGGCTTCAGCGCAATTCTATCCAGGTCAGGCGGTTGCCCTGGCCGGCCGCACCGGGGTTGACGCCGATGATGTTGCCAGTGACGTAGCCGGACGAGGTCTGATACACCAGGTAGCGGCTGCCGTTATAGCCGACGGACTGGAAGGAACCCACCGCGCTGGCCTGGATGGCGTTGATCATGAAATTGCTGACACCGGAAAAATTCCCCGAGCTGTTGGCGAAGAAGGACTTGGGGAAATTGCCGCCGTTTACCGGATTCAGCGCATAAGACCAGCCGGTGTCCACGCTGCTGGTGCAGGAGGTCACGTTGTTGGCGGCGGGAATCGTGGTGTTGAACACGATGGCGCCGAGCTGGCTTTGCGGATTGTAGATCAATTGTTCGTTGGAACTGCTGTTGGGAAACACCAGTTTCCAGCCGTACTGGGTGTTGCCGGAGGAGCAGGCCGAGGTGCCGGCCCAGCAGACAGCGTTATTGCTGGTGCCGGCATAGTTGGTCACCGTGGTGCTGGACGATGTGGAGGTGCCGGCTATGGTCTGGGCCACCAGGCTGCTGGTGGTGAGCGTGCCGCTGGGCGTGGTGCTGCTGGCGTACTGGGCCGACGATACGCCGTTCCAGCCGGCCATATTCCAGTCCCAGACACCATAAAAGCCCTGGTTGCCGGTGGCGTAGGTATTGCCCGAGGTGGTGGTCATCGGAATCTTCTGGCCGGTGCCGAAATACACCATCAGCCGCGGTTGGGTCGCGGAAGCGCTGATCGAGCCCACGATCAGCTTGGTGGTGATGGGCTGCAGGCTCTTGCTGGTGCCGGAGCCGTTGGTGGGGGTGGAAAACAGCGGCTGCTTGGTGCCGGCGTAGGAGGACACCGCCCACTTGGTGGGATCGGTGTTGGTGACATCGAAGCGCCAGACGTTGCCGAACAGGTCGCCGGCGTAGATGTAGTCGGTGATGTTGTCTCCATCCAGATCCGTGGCGGTGGTGTAGTAAATGCCGTTGTTGCTGCTGTTGCTGGTGGGGTCCTTGCTGGGGCCGTAGCCGGTCGAGTACTCGTAGAAGGTTTTGGCGCCGGTACTCGGGTCCACCATCATCACGAAGATGGCGGCGACGCCGGTGGAGCTGTTGTAGCCGTTGCCGAAGATCACCCCCCACTTGCCATTGTGAAAGCGAGCCACCACCGGGGTGCCATAGGTATAGCCGAGATCGCTGCCGCAACTGCCGTTGGTATAGGTACAACTGATATTGGACGCGTTCCACTCGCCTACCACCTGGCTGGCCGCCGTGGTTTCGCTGGCATTGCCGCTGCTGGTGGAGGTGGTGGTGGCCGGGTTGGTCACATCCAGCGCGTAGATCGCCTGGCCGCCTGCGCCCAGGCCACCCACCAGCCAAGTGTGCCAATTGTTGGAGTAGAACAGATCGCCGGTGCCAGGAGTGGCGTCGACGAAATACTGGTGGGAGTAAATGATGTTGCTGTAGCTGGCCAGGTTGGAGACCGCCGCAGCCGGCACATAGCCCATCACCTCGTAGCCGTCGTTGGCCACGGTGCTGGTGGAGTAGGCGCCGGCGCTGGTGTAGGAGCCGGTGCGGAAGCCGTGCATGATGCCGTCGTTGGAGCCGGAATAGACCACATTGGGCCGAGTGGCGTAAGTCGAGGTGAAGCTGGGGTAACTGGTGGCGGAGCTGCCGTTCTCAGGCTGCGTGGCGGAGGTGTTCAGATAGTCGCTCCAGGTGGCGGCATAGCCTTGCGCCGGCGGTCCTATCCATACCGGGCTGGCATTGATCACATCGCCCATCACGCTGGTGCGGCTGCGGTAAGCCTGGGTGCCGGAGCCGCCCACTTCATTGCTGCGGTCGCCGCGCAGGAATTGCAGCACATTGGAGCTGCCCAGACTGGTCTGTTGAGCGGAGGTCAGGTTGGCCCATTCGAACGGCGCGCCGGCGCTGCCGTTCCAGGTGACCAGGGTGCGGTTGGCTGGAGAGTTCAGGTCGGTGCTGGGAATGGGCGAGGCCACCGGCGTGGTGCCGGTGGTGGTGCAGGCGCCGCCGGTCAGGTTGCAGGAGCTGTCCCAACTGGCCGTGCTCGACACCGAAACCACCCCGGTGGTGGAGTTGGCCACGATGGAGTTGGAGGTGACGCCGCCAAACCAGTTGTTGGCGTTGTAATAGGCGAAGTAGGCCTGGGTGCCGGTTTGCACCTGGGCGGTCTGCTGGTTGTTGGAGCCGGCGGAGCTGGCCGATGTCGTCAACGGCGCGGCCTGGAAGCAGGTGATTTCGTGATAGTTGGTGGAACCGCCGGTGGACGCGGCGAAGCCGAAGCTCAGATAAGACGGCAGCGCGCCGCTGATGCTGGTGATGTTGACCGCCGGGTTGGTGACCGTGGTCCAGGCGCCGCCGTTATAGCTGTACTTCAGCGTCAGCAGATTATTGGTGGTGATCTGCAACTGATAACTGATGGGCTTGGCCGTGGCCCGGGTGGTGGCGCTGGTGTATAGCGGTGCGCTGGACGGCAGCACATAGGTGCCGTTGCTGGTTCCATTCAGCCGATAGAAGGGATACAGCGTCTGCGCGGTGCCCAGCACCAGGCCGGTGCTGCAGGCGGTGGACACCACGGTGGACAGCATGGTCGGGTAGGTGTCGTTGCTGAGGTCGCCCTTGCCGCGGATCACGATGGCGTTCGGCGTGCCACCGTTATTGCCGGTGGGGGTGGCGTCGTTCTTGTTGGAGAAGTTGCCGTACTCGTCCATGCCGATGGCGAGAAAGCCGTTGTGAATGCCGGTCATGCCCATGCCGGTGACAGTTTTGTCGGTCGGGTTGGAGCCGTTCTGCGAGCAGGAGTAGCCTAGAGAGCCGCCGTTGGCGCCCAAGCGATTGGGCTGATTGCCGGTGAATAGCTGCTGCGGCGAGGACAGCAGGAAGAAGGTCATGCCATCCGCGCCGCTGCCGCCGTAGCTGTAACTGGTCCAGGTGACGTTGATGCCGGTATTGGCCGGGAAAGCGTTGCCGCTGCTGTCGCCAGCGTAGATGATGCCACCGGTCTGGTGGGCGCTGTTATTGGTCAGCCGTAATGCGCCACTGCCGGTGGCGTCCGGAATGGTGCCGGTGGCGCCGCCGGAACCGGAACCGCACATCGGGATCTGGCCGGCATTGCTGGGGCTGGCCGCGCTGCTGCTGGAACTGGAAGTGGTACCGGCGGTCAGGCAGGCGCCTGCACTGGCGATGCCCAGCGTCGAGTTCGCCGCCGACAGCGCGCCGTAGGCGTACCAGTTCACGGTATTGGTGGCGCCGGTGAAGTTGTCGACGACGTTCAGGGTCGAGGCCCAGGTCGAGGACACCCACAGTGCGCCGACCAGCGCCCAGAGGCTGTTGCGGCAAGCTTGTCTGTTTGAATGGTCCATGGCGCGACTCCTTCGGCTGCTAGCGGCCCCGGTTGGTGAAAGACGATGCCACCACATAGGTGGATTGCAGCACGGTGGCCGCCTGGGCGTTGCCGCCGTAGCCTACCGAAGTGATTCGGTAGACATTGCCGCCGTTGACGGCGTTGACGCCCAGATACTGGATGTAGAACTGCGGATTGGTGGAGAAACCGCTGCCGCCACCGCTGGTGCTCATGCCGCTGGGGGTGTAGTTGACGCCGACGGTCCATGGCAGCGTGGTGGGATTGGAAATGGCGTTGGAGCAGACCGTGGCGCTGGATACCAGGCTGGAGCAAGACAGCGCGGTGGGCACATTGCCCTGAGACAGCCACCACTCCGCGTATTGCAGCGCGGCTTGCGCCGATTCGAAGGAACGGCCCTTCTCGCGGAAATTGCCGGCCATGCGACCCTGCAGACCATAGTTGCGCATCAGCGCGACGCCCAGCAGGGTCACGATGATCAGGAATAGCAGGCCGGTGATCAGGGCAATGCCTTTGGGCGATCGTTTCATGGCAGCCTCCCTTCGCGGTCCGTTCATATCTGGTTGGGCAGGAAAATGAAGCGGGGAAAGGAAATCGTCACCGGGGCCGCGCCGATTTGCCCGCAGTACTGCATGGAGAGAGTGGCGCGTAGCGAGCGCACATTCAACCAGTTGGTGACCGAGCCGGCGGTTACATATTGGGTGACCGAGCCGGTATTGCTCGGGTCCACTCCATACAGGAACTGGATATTGCTGATGCCGCGGTAGCCTATGCTGGGGCAGGTGGTCACCGGGCTGGCTAGTCCGCCGACGATGGGCTGGGCGCTGGCGCCGTTGATGCCGCAAGTGAGCTGAAGAGTGGACGAGGCCACCGCCAGCTGATTGATATAGGTGACCGTGCCGGCGCTGGCGGTATTGGTATTGCCCAGGCAGTTGAGCACGCCGTCGTTCTGCTGGCTTTGGAAACGGATGTAGAGGGTGTCAGGCACCGTGGCCGAGCCGCTGTCCGTGCCAAAAAGGGCCTGGCCGGCGCTGAAGCTGACGCCGCTGACGGTGCTGTTGTCGGCCAGTAGCGCGGTATTCACCAACTGGGTCTGCACATTGCCGAAATAGCCGGCCGACTGCGTGATCTGCGACAGGATGGTCATCGACATCCTCTGGTCGTCCTGCATCTGGGCCAGGCCGTTCTGGGACTGGCTGGTCAGCTTGAAGGACACGAAGATCGCGTACATCGCCAGCAGCAGGAACAGGCCGACGGTGATGGCCACCATCAATTCGATCAAGGTCATGCCGCGGCTGTGGCGCCGCGAGGCCAGGGTTCTGCGCTGGGTGTTCATGGCTGCACCACCATTTGATAGGAGGCGGTGCTGACCGCGGAACTGGCGGTGGAACTTAGTGAGTTCACATTCACCGTTTTCTCCGACCAGCTAATGGTGATGGTACAAGTCACCGGTCCGCTGGCATTGGCCGGCGTGCATTGGAAGCCGCCGCTGGCCGAGGGGATCGCCAGGCTGGCCAAGTCGCTGGTCCAGGTCGCCACATCGTAGCCGGCCACTTGCGAGGCGGTGCAGGCGGAACTGGCGCAGGATCCGGAGGCCGGGATGTTCGCCAGTGTGGTGGACGCGGTGATGTTTTGCCAATAGGCAGGGTTGGCGTGCATGGCGGCGGCCAGGCTGCCGGCCTGTATCGCCGCCAGCCCGCGGACGCGGGAGGTATTGGTGTTGTTGATCGCCGCCACTTGCAGGCCGGCCAGGCCGAGCAGGCCGATGGAAACGATCAGCAACGCCACCAGCACTTCCAGCAGGGTAAAACCTTGGATGCCGCGCTTGAGATGTCCCACGCTCAACAACTCCCGACAGAATCGCTGATGCCGTAAGCCACGGTATGCGGCAGGCCCACCGCGGTGACGAACAGGCATTGCTTGTTCAACTGGTTTGGCGCAGTGGCGGCGGTGGCGGTGGCCAGGGTGAATTTGCCGGTGCTGCCGCTGCCTATCCTGGAAAAACAGATGCCCTGGCTAGTGTTGCTGCCCGATGGCGCAAAAGTCACGCTATCGCCGGAACTGAGCGAGGTGCGCACCCGCAGCAGGCCGCCGGTCTGCGCGGTCAGGCCGGCGCTGACGGTGCAGCCGCCGCCGGTCGGCAGCATTACGATCCAGCCATTGGCCCAGTTGGACGAGGCACTGCAGGTTTGGCCGTCGCTGGAGCTGCAGATCAGTACATTGAGCCCTTGGCGGGTGGCTTCGCTGCGCGCGTACATGACATCGTTTTTCAAATCGCTGAGTTCGGCGACGATATTGCTGCTGTCTATGGTGCTGCGATAGGAGGTCGCGGCGAGGCCTAGCACGATGGCCGCGATGGCGATGGTGATCACCAGTTCGAACAGAGTGAATCCCTTGGCGCGATACACGAGGTCGACGCTCCTGAAAAATGCCCAGATTATGCCTATGTTTTTTACCATGTTCTGTGGTCGGGCAAGAACAGGCCGATAATCGGCGGCGCCAAGGGGTTGAGCGGTTGTCCGCGTGAATGGCTTAGAACCTGTTCAAAGTCCGCTGCGCTTCGTGAGTGGTGACACAGAGAGGACAGCGTCAAAATGCTCATGGACCGTGTGTAGATTCCGCTTTCTCTCTCGGTTTCAACGCCGTATCGCCGACGCGCACAGATCGTAAACAGGTTCTTAGTGAGTGGCGCGAAGGCTACTGCGGCGCCGGGATAGCAAGGCGACGGCCAATCCGGCCCAGTACAGCCCCAGCCATAGCGTTGCGGTGAACAGCGGCAGGCGATAGCCGCCGACGATCCAGGCCAGGCCGCAGCCGACCCAGACGCTGTGCAGGCCCAGCAGCCGGCGGTGGGAGGCCTCGCCCAGCAATTCATGGGTGGCCGGCAATTGCCGCCTGGGCAGGCCGCGCTGTTTCAGGTCCAGCCAGGCGAGGAAGGGCAAGATTTTGCCCTGCATGGAGAGCACCGCGCCCAGGCCGAAGCCGCCCAGCCAGAGCCAGCCGGCCAAAACGGGCAGCGCTTCCGACAGCGGCAGCAAGCGCGCGGCGAACGCGCACGGCGTGGCCGTCATCATCCAGACCATGCTGGCTCGCCAGCCGCGGCGCAAGGGGTCGGCGCGGCGCTGGCTGCGCCGCAGCGCGTCCAATTGCCGCAGGCCCTGCCACAGCACGAACAGCGCCAAGGCGGCCAGCAGGCCGGAGACGGCGGCGGGCGCGTCCCAGGTCAGCGCGACGCCGCCCAGGCACAGCAGGCCGAACAACAGCGTCTCCCGCGGCAGCCGCCCCGTCGCCGGCGGCGGCGTGACCAGAAACATCGGGATCACCGTGCGCGCCACCGACAGCAGCAGCAATAAGAGCCAGCCCAGCGCCGCCCACAGCACATGGTTGTCCAGCAAGGGGCCCAAGGGCAGCGCGACGCGGCCGCCCAGCAACAAGACCAGGGCCGCGCCAAAGCCGACGGCGACGGCCAGCGCGCATAGCGCCAGCCGCAAGCCCCGGCTGCCGGCGTCCCGCGCCGGGCTGCGCAGCAAGCCGCGCAGGCCGAACAGCGCCGGCGTCAGCAAGGCCGGCGTCAGCAGCGCGGCGCCCGCCTGCAGCCACGGCGGCGACAGGCCCAGCTGGAAACCGGCCACCAGGAGCGCGCAGCCGGCCTGCAAGGGCAGGAAACAAGCCAGCAGCAGCCGGCGCGGATACGGAATCGGCACCCCCGCCGTCACCGCCAGCAACTGCCACAAGGACCCCAGCATCGCATTGCCGAGCACCCCCAGCGCCAGCGCGTGGGTCAGCGCCAGCACCTCGGGCTGGAAACGCGAGGGCGCGCCGTCCGGCAGCGCCGCCAGCAAGGCCGCCAGGGCCAGCAGCCAGCCGGGGGCGGCCAGCATATGGGCCAGCGGCAGCCACAGTGGCGGCGCCTGCTGGTAGTCTAGCCAGGCCTGGCTCATAGCCGGCTCAGAGCCTGTTCAAAGTCTGCTGCGCTTCGGCGATACGGCGTTAAAAACGCTTTCAGAATGCTCATGTACCACCTGTACATTCCGCTTCTTCAACCGTTTTCGCCTTGTCTCGCTCTTGCTCGCGAGACTTTGAACCGGCACTAAGAATCAGCACGACGCCGCCGTCTCCCGACAGTTCAAAGCGATAAAGCAGGCCGGCTTTTTCCAGCATGGGCAGCAGCGGAGTGGGATGGTGGGGTAGCACCCAGGCGCGGCTGTCGCCGGGCCGCATCTGTTCGGCGGCGTCCAGGATGATCTCCATAGGCTCGGGCGGCGCCAGGTGGCGCAGGTCTTGCGGGGTCATGGCTGCGCGCCCTCTGCAATCAACGCCGCCATTTCCGGCAGCGCTTGCGCGCACATTGGATAGAGCACGTTTTCTTCCTTCATATTGTGTTGCTGCATCAGGATGAGCAGGGTGTCGTTCAGACCCAGGAAAGCTTGCAGATGTTGCGCGGCCAGCGCCTCGTCCATGTCCTCCAGCAAATCCCGCATGTCCTGATGCTCCATGCGCATGATGCGGGTCGGCCCCATGCTGCTGCCGCTGGCGGCTTCGAAAGCCGGGAACAGCGCGTCCTCTTCAACGGCGAAATGTGCTTCCATATCCTGGCGAAAGGCCCGGAAATGGCTCAGGGCCAGGGCCCAGTCCTGCGCGCGGGCCGCGGTTTCGCAGTCGGCGAAGCGCGCGTCGCAGACGCGGTGTTGCTCAACAAGGGTGTCGATGGCGCTCATGGCGTGTACTCGTGGGATGGAGCGCGCAGTATGGTCGCGACGACGGGGGCGGCAGAATGACCGGGATCAAGGAATCCCAAACCATGGCCCAGGCCGGCGCGTAGCGCCGTCAGTTCCTGATGCAGTTTCACCACGCCGCCTATGATCAGTAGCGCTGGCGCGCGCAGCCGGTATTGCTCCGCCAGCCGGCCCAGCTCGGCGAGCCGGCCGCAGACGCAGCGCTCGCCCGGCATGCAGGCTTGTTCGACGATGGCCACCGGCGTGTCCGGCGCGCGGCCGTGGCTCAGCAGCTGTTCGGCGATATTGGCGGCCTCGCCCAAGCCCATATAGACCACCACGGTTTCTTCCGGCCCGCTGTCCGTGGTCCAGGCCAGCGCCGACGCGCCTTCGCGGCGGTGGCCGGTGACGAAGCGGCAGCCCTGGGCGTAGTCGCGGTGGGTCAGCGGCAGCGCCAGGCTGGCCGCAGCGCCCAGCGCGGCGCTGACGCCCGGCACCGCCTCGCAGCGGATGCCAGCCGCCAGCAGCGCGTGCATCTCCTCGCCGCCGCGGCCGAACACGAAGGGATCGCCGCCCTTCAGTCGCGCCACGCGCAGACCCTGGCGCGCCAGCGCGATCATCAGCTGATTGATTTCGGCCTGCGGCAAGGTGTGGCGGCTGGCGCGCTTGCCGACACAGACGCGGCGGGCGGAGGGTGGTGCCAATCTCAGGATCTCGGGATCTATCAGGTGGTCGTACAGCACCGCGTCGGCCTGGGCCAGGCGCTGCGCGGCGCGCACGGTGAGCAGATCGGCGCAGCCGGGGCCGGCGCCCAAGAGCACGACGCTGCCGGGTGGAAACGGAGGGGCGGCGGTTTCCTGTCCGGCGCGGGGAAGGGGAGTAACAGGGTGGATCATGGCGGTCTCCAGGGCATGGCGAGGACGAATGACGCCAGTGTAGAAAACCGGACGGCCGGAAATCGTTGATTCGAATCAATGCTCACGGGATGCCCGGATCCGTACAGTTCGGCCCGAGTACCGCGCCGGCGGTGCAAGCATTCGAGGAGGACATGATGAGCGCGAGCTTCACCAAATCGACCGCCCGCAATATTTTTTACGGCGGCTCGGTTTTCTTTTTTCTGTTGTTCCTGGGGCTGACCCTGGATACCACCCTGGCCCTGCCCAGCCATAACGCCAAGGCCCAGCTCACCGAGCAGGCGGTGCGCGGCAAGAAGATCTGGGAGACGCGCAGCTGCGGCGGCTGCCACACCTTGCTGGGCGAGGGCGCTTACTTTGGGCCCGAGCTGGGCAACGTCTATGTGCGCCGCGGCCCGGAATTCATCAAGGGCTGGATGCAGGCGATGCCGACCAATGCGCCGGGCCGCCGCCAGATGCCGCAGTTCCATCTGAACCCGGCCGAGCTGGACGACCTGGTGGCCTTCCTGAAGTACGCGTCGCAGATCAACACCAATAACTGGCCGCCCAATATCGAGGGCTGATCCCGTCCCATCCCTTTATCTTTGGAGAACACAATGAGCAACGCTACCGTGGCCACGCCGCCGCGCGGCGCGACCGCAGCCGTCGCGCAGGTGCGCTACCGCTCGCAGGCCGTGGCCAAACCCTATTTCATCGCCGCCATCGGCCTGTTCATCGGCCAGATCGTGTTTGGCCTGATCATAGGCCTGCAATACGTGATCGGCGATTTCCTGTTTCCCGCCGTGCCCTTCGGCACCGCCCGCATGGTGCACACCAACCTGCTGATCGTCTGGCTGCTGTTCGGCTTCATGGGCGCCGGCTACTACCTGATCCCGGAGGAGAGCGAGCGCGAACTGCACAGCCCGCGGCTGGCGATCATCACCTTTTGGGTATTCCTGGTGGCCGGCGCGCTGACCATACTCGGCTACCTGGGCCTGCCCTACCATGAACTGGCCCGGCTCACCGGCAACGACCTGCTGCCCACCATGGGCCGTGGCTATCTGGAGCAGCCGCTGATCACCAAGGTGGGCATCGTGCTGGTGGCGCTGTCCTTCCTCTACAATCTGTCCATGACCCTGCTGGCTGGCCGCAAGACCAGCATCAGCATCGTGATGATGCTGGGCCTGTGGGGCCTGGCGGTGTTCTTCCTGTTCTCCTTCGTCAATCCCAACAACCTGGTGCTGGACAAGTACTACTGGTGGTGGGTGGTGCACCTATGGGTGGAAGGCGTGTGGGAGCTGATCATGGGCGCGATGCTGGCCTTCGTGCTGGTGAAAGTGACCGGGGTGGACCGCGAGGTGATCGAAAAATGGCTGTACCTGATCATCGCCATGACCTTGATCACCGGCATCATCGGCACCGGCCACCATTATTTCTGGATAGGCGTGCCGGCCTACTGGCAGCTGTGGGGCTCCATCTTCTCCGCGCTGGAACCGGTGCCCTTCTTCATGATGACCCTGTTCGCCTTCAATATGGTCAAACGCCGCCGCCGCGAACACCCCAACCAGGCCGCCACGCTGTGGGCGCTGGGTACCGGGGTGATGTCCTTCCTCGGCGCCGGGGTGTGGGGCTTCATCGGCACGCTGTCGGTGGTCAACTACTACACCCATGGCACCCAGGTGACCGCCTCCCACGGCCACATGGCCTTCTACGGCGCTTACGTGATGGTGGTGCTGACCATGATCTCCTACACCATGCCGCTGCTGCGCGGACGCGAGGCCAATTGCGCGCAGGCGCAGAAGGTGGAAAAAACCGCGTTCTGGGTGATGACCCTGTCCATCGTGGCCATCACCTTGTGCCTGACCGCCGCCGGCGCGGTCCAGGTATGGTTGCAGCGCATGTCCGCCACGCCGCTGTCCTTCATGGAGACGCAGGAACGGATCATGCCCATCTATTGGGGACGTTGGGTGTTCGGTATCAGTTTCTTCTGCGGGCTGGTGTTGTATGTGATCAGCTTCTTCGTCACCGGCAAGCGCGAGGATTGACGGTGGCGGGAGCGGCGGCAGGGAGAGGGCTGTCCATATGGAACTGAGCGCGCCGCAGCAGCGCCGCGTGCCGGGCGATCTGGCGATGTGGTGTTTCATCCTGGCTGAGCTGGCGGTGTTCGGCGTGTTCTTCCTGGCCTATGCCTGGGCGCGCCGGCAACAGCCGGCGTTGTTCGCGGCAGGGCAGGGCGGGCTGGAGCTGGGCCTGCCCACGCTCAACACCCTGTTGCTGCTGGCCGGCAGCGCCGCCATGCTGGCCGCGCTCGGCGCTTTTTCCGGCGGCAGGCAGCGCGCCGGACGGCGCTGGCTGGCGCTGACCCTGCTGGCTGGCGGCGGATTTCTCGCGCTCAAGGGCTATGAGTTGGTGAACAAGGCCTTGCAGGGCATCACCTTGTCCAGCAACGATTTCTGGATGTTCTACCTGTCGTTGACGGTGTTTCATTTCCTGCACGTGGTGCTGGGGATGGTGATCGTGGCGGCGGTGTGGCGGCTGGCCCGCGACGGCCGTTACCAGCCGGGATCGATGGACGAGATCGAAACCGCCGCCGCCTATTGGCATATGGTGGATCTGGTGTGGCTGCTGTTGTTCGCCTTGGTGTATGTGGCGCGTTAGAACTTGTTCCTGCGGGCCCGCAAGAGCGTGAGCCGGCCGCTGGGCGGACTGGCTAGCCTGGCCCCAGAAATGGCCAGGACGAAAGGCGGGCTGCCGCCGGCCTATCCGCCAGCTTCTTGGCTTGCCTCAAAAAATCCGCCGGCCGGTTTTGCTAGTCTGGAAACTCTCCTGTTTGCAGATGGCTGTGCGATGACTCAAAACCACCCCAAACTGCCGGTCGACCCGTATTACGAGGGCGTGCCGGAATACATGACCCAGGTATACGACTGGGCTTACGTCAACCCGCGCAAGGCCGGCTGGCTGGATCGCAATCTGGTGGTGCGCGTCTTGTTGTTCTTCAACGATCAAAGGCTGATGCGCGCCTATCTGGAGCAGATCCGTCCCGGCGACAAAGTGTGGCAGGTAGCCCATGTCTATGGCGACCTGGTGCAGCGCGCGGCGGACCGGGTGGGCAAGGATGGGCGCTTCGTGCTCACCGACATCACCCCGGTGCAGATCGAGCACGCCGAGCGCAAGCTGCGCGACCGGCCGCAGGCCGCGGTGGTGCGCGCCAATGCCGGCGATTACCGGCTGGAAGCGGACGACTTCAATTTGATCTGCAGCTTCTTCCTGCTGCACGAGGTGCCGGATCATCTGAAGCGCGCCATCATTGACAATATGCTGGCGCAAGTGCCGGCCGGCGGCCGCGCGGTGTTCGTCGATTACCACCGGCCCAAGCCATGGCAGCCGATAGGCTGGCTGCTCAAATGGGTGAACCGCGTGCTGGAGCCGTTCGCCGAGGCGCTGTGGACGCACGAGATCCGCGATTACGCGCAAGCGGCCGACGATTTCGACTGGTACAAGCGCACCTTGTTCGGCGGGGTGTACCAGGTGACAACCGCGCAGAGGAAGCGTTGAGAACATGCCGTACTTGACGTTACACGGGCTTACAAGCGACTAACAGACCCGGGCAGGGGGCAGGACTAGGATACGTCTCAAGGAAGCGCCAAACCCGGCGCGATGTGATCGGTGAACGGGAGCTCGAGGCTCCCAAGACTGAAACTGGAGAGATGCATCATGAACAAACTGACTCTGCTTGCCCTGACCGCCGCTTTCGGCCTGAGCTCCGCCGCTGGTTTCGCCGCCGAAACCGCCAAGCCGGTTGCTTCCGCCCCGGTCGCCAAAATGGCGCCGGCCGCCAAGAAAGCTGAAAAGCACCCGGCCAAGATTCACCACGCCAAGAAAGGCGAAAAGGTAGCCGCTTCCGCTCCGGCGCAAAAAGCCCAGGCCGCCAAGGCTGAAGCGTCCGCTCCGGCCAAGGCCAAGCACGCCGCCAAGAAGCCGCACGCCAAGCATGCGAAGAAGGCCGCTTCCGCCGCCGCCCAGAAAGCCCAGGCCGCCAAGTCCGAGGCTTCCGCTCCGGCCAAGAAGCACGCAGCTAAAAAGCCGCACGCCAAGCAGGCCAAGAAAGTAGCCTCCGCTCCGGCGCAGAAAGCCCAGGCCGCCAAGGCCGAGGCCTCCGCCCCGGCCAAGAAAGTGGAGAAAAAAGCCGCTCATCACAAGAAGCACGCCGGCAAGGCCAAGAAGGCCGCTGCATCGGCTGCCAAATAAACCGGACCTCGCGTCTGGCTCGCTAAAAAAACAGGCCCCTCAGGGAGGCCAGGATTCAAAGGAGGCCGCGGCCTCCTTTTCTTTTGGCCGGCCGCCGGGCGGACAGGCGCGCGCGGCGGCGGGATGCTGTTACACTCAGACGCTCGATGCCGGCCGCATGCCCCGGCATCGTCATTGCTCGATCCGTTCATTTCGCGCTTAAGGAGCCGCCATGCTAGTCGCCCCGCAAGTCAATGCCTTCCATCCGCCGCGCCGCATCCTGATGGGGCCGGGCCCGTCCGATGTCTACCCGGAAGTGCTGGCCGCCCAGGCTCGCCCCACCGTTGGCCATCTGGACCCCTTGTTCGTCGGTATGATGGACGAGGTGAAAAGCCTGCTGCAATACGCGTTCCAGACCTCAAACACGATGACGGTGGCGCTGTCGGCTCCGGGTTCGGCCGGCATGGAAGCCTGCTTCGTCAATTTGGTGGAGCCGGGCGAGAAGGTCATCGTTTGCCGCAACGGCGTGTTCGGCGAACGCATGCGTCAGAACGTGGTGCGCCTGGGCGCGGTGCCGGTGCTGGTGGACAGCCCCTGGGGACAGCCGGTGGACCCGGACGCGGTGGAGAGCGCCTTGAAAGCCAATCCGGACGCGCGCTTCCTGGCCTTCGTTCATGCCGAGACTTCCACCGGCGCGCTGTCCGACGCCAAGACGCTGTGCGCGCTGGCCAAACGCCACGGCTGCCTCAGCATCGTCGACGCGGTGACCTCGCTGGGCGGGGTGGAGCTGCGGGTGGACGAATGGGGCGTGGACGCGGTGTATTCCGGCAGCCAGAAATGCTTGTCCTGCGTGCCCGGTCTGTCGCCGCTGTCATTTTCGCCGGCGGCGGTGGAAAAATTGCAGGCACGGCAAAGCCCGGTGCCCAGCTGGTTTCTGGATCAGACCCTGGTCATGGCCTATTGGGGCGGCGGCAAGCGCAGCTATCACCACACCGCGCCGGTGAACGCCTTGTACGCACTGCACGAATCGCTGCGCCAACTGGCCGGCGAGGGGCTGGAAGCCGCCTGGCAGCGCCACTGCGACATGCATCTGCTCTTGCGCGACGGCTTGGAGAAGCTGGGCCTGAAGTTCGTGGTCGACGCCGCCGCGCGTTTGCCGCAGCTGAACGCGGTGTATATTCCCGAGGGCATAGACGACGCGGCCACGCGCAATCGTCTGTTGCAGGAGTACAACCTGGAAATAGGCGGCGGCCTGGGGGATCTGGCCGGCAAGGCCTGGCGCATCGGTCTGATGGGCTACGGCGCGCGTCGCGAGAACGTGGCCTTGTGCCTGAAGGCACTGGAAAGCGTGCTGAAGTAAGCACGCTTTCCCTGTCCGGTGGGCGCGGGATAACGCGTGTCGCCGGGACATGAAAAACGCCATCCGTGAAGGATGGCGTTTTTGCTGCGAGCCAGGCTCGGGCTTATTTTTCGACGAAGGCGCGTTCGATCGCGTAGTCGGCCGGCTCGCCCATGCGCGGCGATTCCTTGAAGCCCATGCCGTTCAGGATCTCGCACAGATCGTGCAGCATGGACGGGCTGCCGCAGATCAGCGCGCGGTCGTGTTCCGGGTTCAGCTGCGGCAGGCCGATATCGGCGCACAGCTTGCCGTTGGTGATCAGGTCGGTCAGCCGGCCCTGATTGCGGAACGGCTCGCGGGTGACCGTCGGATAATAGATCAGCTTTTCACGCACCATTTCACCGAAGAATTCGTTTTCCGGCAGTTCCTTGGTGATGTAGTCGTGGTAGCCCAGTTCGCTGACCCAGCGCACGCCGTGGGTCAGGATCACTTTGTCGTAGCGCTCATACACGTCCGGGTCTTTGATGATGGACATGAACGGGGCCAGGCCGGTGCCGGTGGACAGCAGATAGAGGTTTTTGCCGGGCAGCAGATTGTCCTGCACCAGCGTGCCGGTGGGCTTCTTGCTGATCATCACGGTGTCGCCCACCTTCAGGTGCTGCAGGCGGGAGGTCAGCGGACCATCCTGTACCTTGATGCTGTAGAACTCCATGTGTTCTTCGTAGTTGGAACTGACGATGGAGTAGGCGCGCATCAGCGGCTTGCCGTTGACTTCCAGGCCTATCATCACGAACTGGCCGTTGATGAAGCGCAGGCCGGCGTCGCGGGTGCAGGTGAAGCTGAACAGGGTGTCGTTCCAGTGATGGACGGACAGGACCTTTTCGGAGGTCAGGTTGGGAGAGGACATAAGGTTTGCTGCTCGCTAATTTATGAAGTAGAAGCTCGAAAAGTATGGGGCCGATTTTAACCGGTTTGTCGCATCGCCGCTTGTTCTTGCTGGGCAAGCGCGGCGAGGTCGACGTTAAATTCAATTGGAACAGCATGTTAACCGACATTGTCGCCGCCGCCGAACGATTGTTTTCTGATGTGTTTATCGCTGTGCGTTATTTGCCGGCGATGTAACGAAAGAGGGCGTCACCATGGCGGGACGCCCTCTCAGACAACATCATAGAGAAATACTGTGCGCTTTACCCTTGCCGGCCTTAACTACCACAACCTAGCCGCAAGACCGTTACCAAAGAACGGGCTGTCAAAGACAGCGCAACGACGATGCCGTATCGTGGCGGAGCCGTCATCATGACTGGCCACCGCGCTTGTGTCCTTGATGGACATCACAGAAAGACCAACCGCTTCTTTCTTATTGGCAAATCGACAAACGGTAATTTCAAGTTTGCTAACTCTGAATTTGGCGGACCGGCCGGGCCGGGACTGCTGCTGCTCCGTCTTGGAGGCTGGCTTGGCGTTGCGGACTGAGCCGATTTGGCTGGCCGTGTTTATTGGCCGATGCTCAACGCGTGGATCACTGGATGGCCGCCGGCATTCTGCCATGAAAGCATTCGGAACCCTCCCTGTCGTGTTGACCATTTCACTATACGACTCGGCCACGGCCAATGCAAGCCGGCCTCAGCCGGCCTTTGGGTCCGGCAGCGGCGCGCCCAGCGCGAGCCGGGCAGGACGCAAGTGCTGCTCGAACTGGCGGCTGGCGGCCTGCCAGGAATAGCGCTCGGCGATGGCGCGCACATGGCCGCGGTCCAGTTCCAGCGCTTTCAGGCAGGCTGTGCGCAGGTCGGCGTCCAGCACGCCGGCGCCGCTGTCGCCGACCACGTCCAGCGGCCCGGCCACCGGGTAGGCGGCCACCGGCGTGCCGCAGGCCATCGCCTCCAGCAGCACCAGGCCGAAGGTATCGGTCAGGCTGGGAAACACGAAAACGTCGGCGGCGCGGTAGAAGCGCGCCAGCTCCTGTTGCGGGAAGATGCCGGCGAAGTGGACGTCTTGATACTGCTGTTTCAGCCGCGTCAGCTGCGGGCCGTCGCCCACCACCCATTTGCTGCCCGGCAGCTCCAGCTTGAGGAAGGCTTCGATATTCTTTTCCACCGCCACCCGGCCTATGTAGACGAAGCGTGGCGGTGCGGTGCCGTCCAGCCGTTCGCGAGGGCCGGGGCTGAACAGCGCGGTGTCCACGCCGCGGCTCCACAGCTTGACGTTCTGGAAGCCGCGGGCGCTCAAATCGTCGGCGATGGACTGGGTGGGCACCATCACGCAATGGGCGGCGTTGTGGAAGCGGCGCATCCAGGCGTAGCTGAGCGCCAGCGGCAGCCGGCAGCGGGCGTGCACGTATTCCGGAAAGCGAGTGTGATAGGCGGTGGAAAAGGCCAGGTCGTGCCGCAGGCAATAGCGGCGCGCGGCCAGACCCAGAGGGCCCTCGGTGGCGATGTGGATGGCGTCCGGCGCGAAGGCGGCGATGCGGTCGGCCACTTTGCGGTAGGGAAACAGCGACAGACGGATGTCGGGGTAGGTGGGGCAAGGCAGGGTGCGGAAGGCCTGCGGCGTGATCATTTCCACCTGGTGTCCGAAGCCGCTCAGCTCGCGCGCGGTTTCGGTCAGCGAGCGGACCACGCCGTTGACCTGGGGCAGCCAGGCGTCGGTGACAATCAGGATGCGCATGTCGTCTCCTTGTGGTCGGCTTGCGCCGTTTGGGCTTGCAAGGCGGCGGCCGGCTGTCCCATTTGGGTCCAGTACAGCACTTCCAGTCGTCCGTCCGGATGCTCCACCAGCGCGGACAGGCTTTCCACCCAGTCGCCGCTGTTGCCGTAGAGAATGCCGTCGATGTCGCGGACCTCGGCCTTGTGGATATGGCCGCAGACCACGCCGTCGAAGCCGCGCCGGCGCGCTTCGCCGGCGAGAATGGTTTCGAAGTTGCTGATGAAGTTGACCGCGTTTTTGACCTTGTGCTTCAGGTATTGCGACAGCGACCAATAAGGCAGGCCCAGCTTCAGCCGCGCCCAATTGAAGCCGCGGTTCAGCTCCAGGATCAGGGTGTAGAGGCTGTCGCCGACATAGGCCAGCCATTTGGCGTACTGGATCACGCCGTCGAATTCGTCGCCGTGCAGGATCAGCAGGCGCTTGCCGTCGGCGGTGTGGTGTTCCGCTTCCTGGCGGATGGCGATGCCGCCGAAGTCCAGGCCGGCGTATTGGCGCGCCGCCTCGTCGTGATTGCCGGGAACGTAGATCACCTTGGTGCCCTTGCGCGCCTTGCGCAGCACTTTCTGCACCACATCGTTGTGGCTTTGCTTCCAATACCAGGATTTCTTCAACTGCCAGCCGTCGACGATGTCGCCGACCAGGTACAGGTATTCGGATTCGTGGCAGCGCAGGAAGTCCAGCAGATGGTCGGCGCGGCAGCCGGAGGTGCCGAGGTGGACGTCGGAAATCCAGATGGCGCGCAGTTGTCTGGCGCTGTCGGGGGCGGGGTCTGGCTGCATGGCGGCTCCGTCGTCCTGAGAACTGCAGGCGATGCTGCCTGCGGCAAGTGACAGCCGCGTGAGATTTCGGTGACGGCGCGATGAAATTTCTTCCGTGTCCAGGGTTTAAGATTGTCTTAAGAGGCGCGTGTTGCAATCGGGTCCAAGGAGGGCGCGGTTGTTCCGGCGGCGAGAGCGCGCTAGGCTTCGGCAAGAGAATGAACGCCCGGCGACGGAGAGGCAGAAAATGCGGGTTTTGGTGGTGGAGGACGATGCCCAGATCGGCGACGGGCTGAAAATGGGCCTGGAGCAGCTGGGCTTTGTCGCGGACTGGTTTCGCGACGGTAAGCAGGGGCTGGCGGCGCTGAGCGCCGCGCCCTACGACGCGGTGGTGCTGGACCTGGGGCTGCCGGGCATGGACGGCATGGACATCCTGTCGGCGTGGCGGCGCGGCGGCCAGGATGTGCCGGTGCTGGTGTTGACCGCGCGCGACGCGCTGGCTGACCGCGTCGGCGGCTTGGACGCCGGCGCTGATGACTACCTGGTCAAGCCTTTCGCGCTGGCCGAGGTGGCTGCGCGGCTGCGTGCGCTGCATAGGCGCCGCCATGGCCAGAGCCATCCGGAATTGCGGCATGGCCGTCTTTGCCTGGATCCGGTGGCGCGCGTGGCGACGCTGGACGGCGCGCCGCTGGAGTTGACCGCGCGCGAACTGGCGCTGCTCGAGCTGCTGCTCAGCCACAAGGGGCGGGTACTGCCGCGTGAGCTGATCGAGGACAAGCTTTACGGCTGGGGCCAGGAGTTGGAGAGCAATGCGGTGGAAGTGCATGTGCATCATTTGCGCAAGAAACTGGGCAGCGCCTTCATCCGCACCCTGCGCGGCGTGGGTTACACCTTGGGAGAGCCAGCATGAGAAGGCCGCGCAGCCTGCAGGCGCGCTTGCTGCTGCTGTTGTTGCTGATCGTGCCGCTTATCTGGCTGGTGGCGTCGGCCACCGCCGCCTGGCTGGCGCACGAGGAGGTGGACGAACTGTTCGATACCCAGATGGGGCAGTTCGCCCGCCAACTGCTGTTAGTGGAGGTCAGCGAGAACTCCCTGGTCGATCTGCCCAAGCTCAAGCACCTGCTCAAGCACGCTGACAAGGGGCAGATGGACAATGACGATTTCGGCCTGGCGGTGTGGGACCGCCACGGCAATCTGCTACTCAGCGACGGCCGTGGCCGCCGTTTCGATTATGAACCGGAACGGCGCGGCTTCCACGATTATCGCGGCAAGGACAGCGATCACAACTGGCGGCTGATTTATCTGGCCGCGCCGGATGGTTCGCGGCTGGTGGCGGTAGGGCAGAAGCAGGGCCTGCGCCACGATATGGTACTGAAAGTGGTGTCCGCCCAGCTGCTGCCATGGCTGATCGGCTTGCCGGTGATGCTGTTGCTGATCCTGATGGCGGTGCGTCGCGAGTTGGGACCGCTGAAGCGCCTGGCCGCCGGCATTGCCCGGCGCGCGCCGGACGATAGCGAGCCGGTGCCGCGCGAGGTGCCGCAGGAGGTGCTGCCGCTGGTGGACGCGCTCAATGCGCTGTTCGCCCGTATCGCCGCCACGCTGGAGCACGAGCGGCGCTTCACCGCCGACGCCGCCCACGAGCTGCGCACGCCGCTGGCGGCGCTGAGGGTGCAGGCCGAGGTGCTGGAGCTGCTGCCGGATGAAGCCAAGCGCCGGCATGCGCTGCGACAGTTGATGCTGGGCATAGATCGCGCCACGCGCTTGGTGGAGCAGTTGCTGGCATTGTCGCGCCTGGATCCCTTGAGCCAGCCGCGGCAAGGCGAGCCCATCGCCTGGGCGGCGCTGGTGGAGCGTCTGCTGGCGGAACTGGCGGCGGAGGCGGCGGGCAAGAAGGTGAGCCTGGAGACGGAGTGGCGATGTGCGCCGGAGCGGGTCTTGCCCTTGAGCGGCGATGAAACCCTGGTGACGCTGATGTTGCGCAATCTATTGGAAAACGCGGTTCGCTACGGCGCGACAGGCGGCACGGCGCGGCTGGTGTTGGACGAGGACAGCGTGACGGTGCAGGACCGCGGTCCGGGCGTGGCGCCGGAGTGGCTGGAGCGGATACGCGAGCGCTTCTTCCGGCCGCCGGGCCAGGATGTGGCCGGCAGCGGCCTGGGCCTGTCCATTGTCGAGCGGGTGGCGGAGCTGCATGGTTTGCGGCTCAGCCTGGCCAACCGCGATGGCGGCGGGCTGGAGGCCGGATTGAGACGGCGCTGAGAAACTGTTCCAAGTCCGCTGCGCTTCGTGAGGCGTGGCACGGGGAGTACGCCCTCGAAATGCTCGTGTACCACGCGTACATTCCGCTCTCCCAGTCGTTTTCGCCTTGTCTCGCTCTTGCTCGCGAGACTTTGAACAGACGCTGGGACTGCGGCAATTCGCCGCATGGGAGCGGCGGGGGATTCCGGCTATGCTGGTGGTGCTGGCCCTGACGCAGCCAGCTCTCTAAACAATTGGTTGCAGCCCGCCGGTTTCGGCGGGCTTTCTTTTTGTTCAGCTGGGGTGTTTCGGCGAGCCAAAGCGCATCAGCCAGAACAGCGCGTTGCAGACGCCGCCGGCCATGGCGCCGAGGTAGAGGTTCATGATGTCGTTGTAGAGCAGCGGTTCGGCCAGCCGGGCGTAGACAAAGGTGATCACGCTGCCGCTGAAGGCGCCGGGCAGGAAGGCGACCAGGGCCAGCAGCCAGCGCGGCCAGCTGTGCTGCCAGCCGGCGATGGGCCGGGCCAGCAGCATGCGCAGCAGGCAGAGCAGCAGCCCGAAACCCAGCGCCGGGATCGCGCCCATCAAATAAGCCATCATCGGCATCACGCCGCTGGCCAGCAGCGCCACCAGCGGACCGAGCAGGATGAATAGGGTCAGGCCGCAGGCGAGTATTTTCAGATAGGGCGTTTTCATCCGGCGGGAGCGGGCGGTGGCAAAAGGCCTCCAGCCTAGCAGACTGGGGGCCTGGCGGCGAGAGGGCGCGCGCTCAGAACCTGTTTACGCTCTGCTGCGCTGCGGCGATACGGCGTTGAAAACACCTTCGAAATGCTCATGTACCGCTTGTACATTCCGCTTTCTCAACCGCAATGCCTTGGCTCGCTCTTGCTCGCGAGATCGTAAACATGTTCTCAGAGCCGGCTCAATGCCGTATTGCCGACGCGCGGCAGGCATTGAGCAGGTTCTCAGAACTGCAGCTGCACGCGGCTCCACACGGTGCGGCCCGGCTCGTTGACCTGGTCCACTCGCTCGTAGCCGGCCACCATCGCGCCGCCCTTGCTGACGCTTTCGGCATAGGCCTTGTTGAACAGGTTGTCGACGCCGAACAAGAGCTTGGCGTGCTTGTTCAAGCGCACGCCGCCGTCCAGCGACACCACGCCGAAGCCCGGCGTCACGCCGATATCGGTGCCAACGATATTGCCCTGGCCCGGCGCCACGCGATCCTGGCGCTGCACGCCGCGCACGGTGAGGCCGGCCGCGTACTTGCCGTTGTCCCATTTCAGCGCCGCCTTGGCATCCAGCGGCGGGGTCTGGCCCAGCGGGCGGTGTTCATCGAGGTTGGCGGCCCAGACCCAGGCCAGGCTGCCGGACAGCGTCCATTCCGGCGCGAAGCGCCAGCTGAGATCGCCTTCGAAACCGTAGCGGCGCGCGTCGATATTGCGGGCGCTGCCACCGACGAGGCCGGGCTTGCCCTCCACCAGGATGAAGTTCTGCACGCGGCTGGCGTAGGCGGACAGCGAGCCTTGCAGCTTGTCGCCGCGATAGAGCAGGCCGGCGTCCAACTGGCGGTTGATCTCGCTGTTCAGGCTGTCGCTCTTGTTGCGCTCCCAGAAGTCCGGCGCGCGTTCCGCCTGGCCAAAGCCAAGGTAGCGGGTCCAGTTGCCGGCGCTGTGTTCGTAACGCAGGAAGCCGGCGTTGAGTTGGTACTGGCTTTCCTGGCGTGCTTGGGCCGGCTTGCCCATGGCCGCGGCCTTGGGCTCGAACACCGCCTGGGTCTGGTCGCGGCGCAGGCCGGCGATCAGCTTGCCGCCATCGCCCAGCGGGTGGCTGGCCTCGGCGTAGACGCCGTGGCTGTCGAAGCTCTGATTGGGGGTACGCGGCTGGTCCACGTAGGCGCCGGCGTTGGGACCTTTGCCCATGCGGCTGCGATGGCGGTCGCGCAGCCAGTCGAAGCCGGCGCTGACTTCCCAGTCGCCGAAGGCCATGTCGGCGCCCAGGCGACCGGTATCGGTGGCGCGGTCCGGATTCATCGCCGAGCGATCGGCCAGCGTGGTTTGCGGGCGCAATGAGTAGTTGTCCATCACATGGTCGACCTCGCTGTGGCCCAACTGCAGGCGCAGCGCGTCCAGCCAGCCGCTGAGATTGCGGCGCTCGGCCTTGAAGCTCCAGGCGTCGCGGTCGAACTTGCTGCCGTCCATGCCGCGGTCGGCGTAGGCGGCCTGGCCGCGGCTGCGGTCCAGCGCCAGTTCCAGCGTGGTGTCCCGGTCCGGGGTCAGGCCGGCGATCAGGGTCTGGCTGTCGCGATCGAAGCTGGAGTGGATCTTGCGGCCATTGCCGTCCTTGTAATCGCCGCCGTGGTTGTGGCTGGCGATGGCGCGCACATAGCCCAGGCTGGAGCCGAAGGCGGCGTCGGCATAGGCGTCGTTGCGGTCGGCGTTGCCGCCGGTCAGGCTGCCGTTGAAACGCACGCCGGCCTCGTCGAAGCGCTTGGTCTTGCGCTCAAAGTTGACGCCGCCGCTGATCAGGCCGGGGCCGAGCTTGACGCTTTGCGGGCCCTTGACCACGTTCACCTCGTCGTAAGCGTCCGGATAGAGATAGGCGGTGGGCGGGTCCATGCGACCGCCGCAGCCGCCGAACACGAAGTTGCCGTCGGCGAGGATGGCCAAGCGCGAGCCGCCCAGGCCGCGCAGCAGCGGATCGCCGGAGGCGCCACCCTTGCGGATCACATTGAAGCCGGGCAGGCCCTTGAGCAGGCCGGCGCCGTCTGCGGACGGCAGCGGCTGGCGTGGCGCGCGCGGGTCCACCGACATTTTCAGCGGCTGTTCCGTCTTGGTGGCGGTGACCAGAACCTCCTCGCCGCGGAATTCCGGCAACTGCTGGGCAAAGGCTTGGCCGACGGCGATCACCAGTGGAATCGGCAGCAAATAGTGTTTTTTAGGCATTTTAGAAACTAACGTTAACAAATTTGAGAGTGACAATTCTAAATTGCATGATGTGGCGGCCCAATGCGGCAAAGTGTCGCAGCGCCGTGCGTTGCCGCATGGTGATAAAGTGTCGGCCATGATTGCCGGATTCCCTGTTTCCTCCCCCCGCCTGGGCCTGACCGCGGACATCGCGCGCTCGGCGTGGCTGATAGGCTGGCTGCGCTGGCTGATGTTGTTGCTGGGCTCCTGCGTGGCCTTGGCCTGTTGGTGGCAGCACGTCTATCTGCCCTGGCCGTTGTTGATCCAGGCGCTGCTGACCCTGGCTGCGCTCAATGCCGCGCTGCCGTGGTGGCTGCGTCGCGGCGGCGACCCTTTGCTGGCCTTGCGTTTGGGCTTGTCCGCCGATGTGCTGGTGCTAACCGAGCTGCTGGCCTTCACCGGCGGCGCGGCCAATCCGTTGGCCTCGCTGTTTTTGCCGCCGGTGTTGTTCGCCGCGCTGCTGTCGCCGGGCCTGTTCGCCTGGGCGTTGGCGCTGGCCAGCGTCGTGGCCTACGGCCTGCTGTTCGAATGGCATTTGTCCTGGCCGGTGGACCACGTCAACGCGCTGCACATCTTCTCCATGCACCTGACCGGCATGTGGCTGAGCTTCGCCTTGTCGGCGTTGCTTATCGCCGGCTTCGTGTCCTGGCTGGCGCAGCAGCTGGCCTTGCGCGAGGCGGCGCTGGCGGCTGCGCGCGAAACCCAGCTGCGCGACGAACAACTGCTGGCGGTGGGCATGCAAGCGGCTGGTGCCGCCCATTCCCTGTCCACGCCGCTGAATACCATGACCTTGCTGGTGGACGAGTTGCTGGCCACGCGGCAGCCGGACGCCGAGCTGATGGCGGATCTGCGACTGATGAAGGCGCAGCTGGCCAATTGCGGCAATGCCTTGGCGCGCTTGAAGCTGGGCTCGGAGTCGGCGCCGGGCGAGAGCGCATTGTTCGCCGCGCTGACCGAGCGCCTGGCCGGCTGGCGTTCCTTGCGGCCGGACGTGAGGCTGGACTGGCGGGCGCCGCAGGGGCCGGACCCGCTGGTGGCGCTGGACCCGGCGTTCTGGCCGGCCTTCTTCAATCTGATCAATAACGCGGCCGAAGCCGGCGGCGGAGAGTTGACGGTGGCGGCGCGGCTGGAGGAGGGCGTGCTGCTGCTGGACATCAGCAATAGCCAGGGCTGTCTGACCGAGGAACAGTTGGAGCGCGCCGGCCTGACGCCGCTGCCGTCCAGCAAGCTGGTGGGCATGGGGCTGGGCGTGATGCTGAGCCACGCCACGCTGGCGCGCTTGGGCGGTTCGCTGCGGCTGTTGAACCGGCCGGAAGGCGGCGTGCACGCGCAAGTGCGGCTGCCGCTGCTGGTGGACGACAAGGACGGAGCCTGATGCTGGATTTTCTATTGGTGGACGACGACGAGGCCTTCGCCGCCATTCTGGCGCGCTCCTTGAGCCGGCGCGGCTACAAGGTGCGCGCCGCGCAGACCGCGGCGCAGGCGCTGGAGCTGGCCGGCGACACGCCGGCGCGCATCGTGCTGGACCTGAACCTGGACGGGGACAGCGGCCTGCGCCTGTTGCCGGCGCTGCACACCGCCTGCCCGCACAGCGCCATTTTGATTTTGACCGGCTACGCCAGCATCGCCACCGCGGTGGAGGCCACCAAGCTGGGCGCGGTGCAATACCTGGCCAAGCCGGCGACGGTGGACGAGATCCTGGCCGCTTTCGAGCAGCAGCAGGCCAATCCGGAGCTGCCGCTGACGCCGCAGCCGATGTCGCTGCGGCGGGTGACCTGGGAGCATCTGCAACGGGTGCTCAGCGAGAACGACGGCAATATCTCCGCCACCGCGCGCGCCTTGAACATGCACAGACGCACTTTGCAACGGATGCTGGCCAAGAAACCGGTAAAGAGTTAGTCGCGGCTGTTGTATTGCTACAGCATTTTAATTGCGGTTGTGACTGGCCGAATATGGATTGTGACGGGCTTTGTTTTTTAATTACCCAATAATGATAAGGGTATAAATTTGGCTTGGCCGCGCCATCAGAAAAATTGATTGGAGCCTTGACTCTAGCCTGCCGTATGGTGAATCCCCAAAACCATGCCAATAGAGGGGTGACACCATGCTTCACGGACAGATGATGGACCGGCCGCTGTTGATTTCCGATCTGCTGCGCCACGCGGAAACCTATCATGGCGATACCGCCATCGTGTCGCGCACGGTGGAAGGCCCCATCCATCGCTACACCTACCGTGAGGCGGCCAAGCGCGCGCGGCAGCTGGCCAATGCGCTGGCGGCGCTGGGCGTGCGCCAGGGCGATTGCGTCGGCACCCTGGCGTGGAACGGCTATCGCCATTACGAGAGCTATTTCGCGGTGTCCGGCTATGGCGCGGTGTGCCATACGGTGAATCCGCGGCTGTTCGCCGAGCAGATCGCCTGGATCGTCAACCACGCGGAAGACCGCGTGCTGATGTTCGATCTGAGCTTCCTGCCGCTGGTGGAGCAGATCGCCCCGCAACTGGGCACGGTGGAAAACTTCGTGTTGATGACGGACAAGGCGCATATGCCGGCGCAAACGCCGCTGTCCAATCTGCTGTGTTACGAAGACCTGGTCAACAGCCACAGCGATCAATATCAATGGCCGCTGCTGGATGAAAACGCCGCCTCCAGCCTGTGCTACACCTCCGGCACCACCGGCAATCCCAAGGGCGTGCTGTTCTCGCATCGTTCCACCGTGCTGCACGCCTACGGCAGCGCCTTGCCGGACAGCTTCGACATCTCGGCGCGCGCCTGCGTGATGCCGGTGGTGCCGATGTTCCATGTCAACGCCTGGGGCCTGCCCTATAGCTGCACCATGAACGGCAGCAAGCTGGTGCTGCCCGGACCCAAGCTGGATGGGGTCAATCTGTACGAGCTGATCGAGGCCGAGCAGGTGACGGTCACCGCCGGGGTGCCGACGGTGTGGATGATGCTGTTGCAGCATTGCCAGAAAAACCATCTGAAGCTGCGCTCGCTGAAGAGAGTGATCGCCGGCGGCTCGGCGGTGCCGGAAAGCATGATCGAGCAATTGGCCGAACACGGCGTGGAAATGCGCCAGTTGTGGGGCATGACCGAGCTGTCGCCCTGCGGCACCACCGGCACGCCCAAGCTCAAGCACGAGGGCTTGGACCAGGCTGGACTCAACGCCTTGCTCAGCAAACAGGGGCGGCCTATCTATGGCATCGAGCTGCGCATCGTCGACGATGTCGGCAAGCCGTTGCCGCATGACGGCGTCGCTTTCGGCAATCTGCAGGTGCGCGGCTTGTGGGTGCTGTCGCAATACTTCCGCCGCGAACTGGACGCCAGCCACAGCGCCGATGGCTGGTTCAATACCGGCGACGTGGTGACCATAGACGCCGACGGCTTCATGCGCATCACCGATCGCACCAAGGACGTGATCAAGTCCGGCGGCGAGTGGATCAGCTCCATCGAGCTGGAAAACATCCTGGTCGGCCATCCTGCGGTGGCGGAGGCGGCCGCCATCGGCATTCCGCACCCCAAATGGGACGAACGGCCGCTGATGGTGGTGGTGCTCAAGCCCGGCGCCAGCGCCGCGGTGGAGGAGTTGCTGGGTTTTTACGAAGGCAAGATCGCCAAGTGGTGGACGCCGGACGATGTGGTCTTCGTCGACGAGCTGCCGCACACCGCCACCGGCAAATTGCAGAAAGTGCGGCTGCGCGAGCAGTTCCGCGATTATCGCTGGCGTTCCTGAGCCTGGCCGCGGAATGGGCTGGACTGAATAGAGTAATTACGCTACAGTGGCGGCTGCACTGAAAACCGCATGGTTTTGAGGTGTTAGCCCCTCGAAATGTCGGCCGGCGTGCCGGACGACGTTTCTTCCTCGTGTTGGCCCCTGCCGTTGTCAAACCGCAGGGGGTTTTTTTTGCCCGCCGCGCGCGTCAGTCTTCCCGCCTTCCTGTGTTTGATCAAACAAAATCATAATCTGTCACAACGGTACCCATATTTGATATTTATAAGGGGTGACTTCCGTTAAACTGGCTGGATATAAATCAACAATAACAATTGGCTGCCAACGGTATCGGGGAGTGTCGCCGGAAACGCGCGACAGCGGAGCCATGGTTGTCAATCACGCGAGAAAAAGGACTGTTCATGAAATCTCTTCGTAGTCGGCTGATCGCCCTGAACGCGCTGCTGATGGCGGTGTTCGGGCTGGTGCTCGTCGTCATCGTGTTCGTGCAGATGCGCACGGAAATATTGCAGGGCCTGGACCAGGAATTCGAAGCCAGCCTCAAGGGGCAGAGCTCGGTGGTGACCACCTGGCTGGGAGAGAAGAAACAGCAGATCGTCGCGCAGAGCACGATGGCGGCGGAATCCGACGCCATCCGCTTCCTCAAGACAGGCGCCAAGGCCGGCGGCTTCAATGTCAATTACGCCGGCTACGCCGACGGCCGCTCGCTGTTTTCCGACGACTGGGTGGCGCCGGCCGATTACAAGGTGGCTGACCGCGACTGGTACAAGCGCGCCAAGGATAGCGGCCAGGCGGTGGTGACCGATCCCTATCTGGACGAAGCCACCAAGAAGCTGACGGTGACCATTTCCGCGCCGTTCAGCCACAACGGCGCCTTCGCCGGCGTGGTGGGCGGCGACGTGATGGTGGAGGCGCTGGTGAAATCGGTGCTGGGTCTGAAAGTGCGCGGCAATGGCTACGCCTTCATCATGGACAAGAAGGGCACGGTGATCGCCCACCCGCAAACCGACCTGGCTTTGAAGCCGATCACCTCGGTGGCGCCGGAATTGACGCCGGAGCGGCTGGCCGACATCGTCAGCCACGACCAGGCGTCGGAAGTGCAGATCGGCGGCCAGAGCATGCTGCTGTCGGCGCAGGAAATCCCAGGCACCAACTGGGTGATGGCCCTGGTGGCTGACCGCGCCACCGTGCTGGCGCCGCTGACCACGCTGCTGTACACCATCGCCGGCCTGACCGCGCTGGTGTTCGTGCTGATGATTCCGCTGGCGAGCTGGGTGATAGGCCGCATGTTGGCCGGCCTGGTGCGCTTGAAGAACGCGATGGAAGACATCTCTCATGGCGAAGGCGATCTGACCTTGCGCCTGAAGGATGACGGCCAGGATGAGATCGCCGCCACCGCGCGCGCCTTCAACACCTTCGTCGCGCAATTGGCCCAGCTGTTCCGCGGCCTGAAGCAGGATGCCGCCGGCGTGGTCAGCGGGGTGCAGGACGCCAGCCAGCTGGTGGCCGGCGTCGCCGACAGCTCGCGCCATATTTCCGATGTGTCCTCGTCCAACGCGGCCACGCTGGAGCAGATCACGGTATCCATCTCCCACATCGCCGACAGCGCGCGCCAAGCCGATGAACTGACCAGCCTGACCGGCGCCAGCCTGGAGGCCAGCGCCAGCAATATGCAGCGTCTGTCCAGCGGCATGGAGGGCACGGTGCAGTCGGTGCGCGGCCTGGAAACCATGTTGTCCTCGCTGGACAAGCGTTCGCAGGAAATCTCCGGCATCACCAATGTGATCCGCGACATCGCCGATCAGACCAATCTCTTGGCCTTGAACGCGGCGATTGAAGCCGCGCGCGCAGGCGAACAAGGCCGCGGCTTCGCGGTGGTGGCGGACGAAGTGCGCAAGCTGGCCGAACGCACCGCCCAGGCCACGCTGGAAATCTCCAATATGGTCAGCGCGATTCGCGACGAAACCGGCCGCGCGGTCAGCGATGTCAACCAGACCGTGGCCGCGGTGGACGAGGGCGTGGAACTGACGCGCGAAGCGGTGGCCAAGATCGAGGAAATCCGTGCGTCCATGCTGGACGTGGTGGCCAAGATGAACGAGATTTCCGATTCGACCAGCGAGCAACACAAGGCAACCACCTTGATCGCGCAAAGCTCGGAGGCGATCAACGGCCATGTGCTGGAAAACGACGATGCCTTGCAGAATGTCAGCAGCACCTTGACCGGCTTGTCGCTCAATGCCGGCAAGATGAACGCCGAGTTCGACAAATTCCGTTTATAAAAGGCGAGCGCAGCAAAACACGGCCGGGGAGCATGCTCCCCGGCCGTTTTCACATGTGGCGGATCAGCCGGCTTGCGCATCCAGCCGGCCGCCCAGCCCCAGTTCGGCCTGCAGGCCGCGGGCGACGCCGACCAGGAACTCCAGCCCGGCTTGCAGCTCGGCGCCGCTGCTGTCGTCCGGCAGCCGCAGCAGCGCCAGCAGCAGTTCGCCGTCGGCGTCCGCCGCCAGCGTGACCCGATTGGCGAAGTTGTGCTGCAGCAGGCGCTGCAGCGTGCCGGCGTCGGCGGGCAGCGCGCCCAGCGGGCACACCATTTCCAGCCCGGAGGCGCTTTCCTCGAAGTGCACCGCGAAGTCGTCGCCGAAGAACAGCACCGGCTCCTCGTCGTCCAGTGCCAGCCCCAAGGTGTCGTACAAACTGAGCAAGAGCGTATTCATCGCGCGCCTCCTCAGGATTTGAGCAGGGTGGACAAGCCCTGCGCCTGCTGCCAGGCCGCGGCGTCGCCGACGCGCTGGGCGTAGGACAGATTGAGCAGCGAGCCGAGGGGCAGTTGCTTCATCACCTTGTTGCCGGGTGCGCCGGTGTTGTAGGCCTGCACCTCCAGATTGCCGCCCTGGGTCAGCACCTTGCCGAATAGTTCGCGCATGCCCGCATCCAGCGCGGCCTCGGGCCGGCTGGGCGCGTGTCCCTGATGCTGGGCGATCGCCTCGCGCTTGATCTCGGCATCCAGCATGCCGGTGCGGTCCTTGCCGCTCTTGCAGTTCCAGCACGGCACCGCGCCGATCTCGAAGGCCAGCATCGCCACCCGCTGCGCCGCCTTGTAAGGCTCGCCGCCATCGCGGCGATGGGATTGCCGCGCCCAGATATCCTTTAATTGTTGGGCCATCTGCCAGACTCGGCCGCTGTTGTCCGGATTGTCTCGCAGATAGTTGCCCACCCAGCCGCCAAGCGCGGCGTCCGGCTTCAGATCCGGACCCAGCAATTGATGCAAGGCTTCGAGGTTGAGCTTGTCGGATTCTCCATGGCCCATGCCCAGCTTGAGCGCCAGCTCATTGACGCCGAAATTGAAGGCGGCCACCTCCAGCTTCACCTGAACGGCTTGCAGCTCGCCATCGGCGTTTTTGACTTGCAGCGTCAGCGGCTGCGGCGCCGAGCTCAGCGCGCGCCAGGCGCCGATCTGATCGCGCAGCATGCCGCCTTCGCCGCCCAGGCCCGGCGTGACCAGCGCGGTCGAGGTCAGCCGCAGGGTGACAGTATCGCCGGCCAGCGCTTGTCGCAGCGTGTCCGGCTGCGAAAACAGCGCGGCGGTGGCGACCTCGGTCGCGCGTTGGCGCGCGCCGTCCTGACGCCGCGTGGCGTCTTCCACGCCATAGGGCGACAGAATGCCGTGGCGAATCCCCTTGAACAGGGTTCGCTGCGCGTCGTCCGCGTCCGGACTATGCAGTTCGGACAGCCACAGATTGGCGGCGTGGCTGGTCTCGGTGGTGGAGGCCGAGCAGACGCCATTGTCGTGGTAGCCGTTGGGGAAGATATCGCCGGCGCCGCCCAGCTTCATTTGCCCGGCCGGAGTCAGGGTGCAGCTGTATTCGCGCCCATTGTGTTGCAGGCGGGTTTCCACCGTCTGCCACGGGCGCTGGTTCAACAAGCGGGTGCTGGCCTGCTGCAATGAGGCTTTGGCTTCGCGCTGCGCCAGCTTGGCCGGCAGGCCAGCCCGGGTCAGCGCCGTGGCGATCACCGCCCTTACATCGCGGCTCAGCTGTGAATTGGAGGCCATTTCCCGCGGCTGCACCGCGCGGTCTGGCTTGAAGCGGGCGGCCTGCAATTGCTCGGCCATCGCGTGCAAGGTCTTGGCCTCGGCGCTGTCCCCCAGGCCGAATCCATGCAAGGCCAGGTGGGCGGCTTCCAGTTTGTGGCTTTGCAGCGCGTACAAGCCGTGCAGCGAACGCGAGGACGCCTGGGGCGCTTGCGCGTGCTGGCTCAGGTGGCTGAGCCAGCCGCCGTCGGGAGCCACGCGCTGGATGTCGGCGGCGCTGAGCTTGCGCGGCGCCGGCGCGCTGCCGGCGACGGGGCCGTCATGGGCGGTGGCGCTTGGGCGCGCGTCGGAGCTGCGCATCCAGTTGGACGGCCGCAGGGCTTGGAGCAGATTCAGGCTAGGCATGGCGGATGGCATTTCATGAAGAGAGAATGCTGGTTACTATGCGGGAGACGATATTTCGCTGATTTCAAAAAGCGCTTATCAGGATGCGTCCGGCCCGGATGCGTTCCGGGCGCCGAGAGCTTATGACCGATTTGACCCCCGACGCCTTGCGCGCCGGCGCCTTGCTGGCCGCCGGCGATGTCAGCGGCGCGCTATTGGCCGCGCAAAGCGGCTTGCAAGCCCAGCCGGACAATGCCGAGCTGTGGAATCTGCTGGGCGTTTGCGCCGCGCGGCTGGAGCAATTGGCGCTGGCCGAGCAATGCTGGCGCCAGGCGCTGCACTGCGATCCGCATACGCCGGACGCCAACTACAATCTGGGGCGCTGCCTGATGAGCCAGGGCCAGGCGGCGCAGGCGGAGGCGCATTACCGCGCCGAACTGGAGCAGCGTCCGGAACACGCCGCCTGCCATGGCAATCTGGGCGTGCTGCTGGAGGAGGCGGAACGACTGGACGAGGCCGAGGCGCAATATCGGCAGGCCTTGCGGCTGCGGCCGCAATCCGCCGCCCACAGCTTCAATCTGGGGCGTTTGTTGTACCAGCGACAGCCGGAGCAGGCCGAGGTTTGGCTGCGCCGCGCATTGGCGCTCGCGCCGGATGATGTCGATACGCTCAATCTGCTGGGACAGCGGCTGGCCGAGCGCGGCGAGCACGCCGAGGCGGAGACGCTGTTGCGCCGCGCCTTGGCTCAGGATGCCGACCATGTCGGCGTCTTGAGCAATCTGGGCTTGCTGTTGCAGCTGCAGCGGCGTTGGGCCGAGGCCGAGGCTTGTCTGGGCGCGGCGGCGGAGCGGGCGCCGCGGCAGGCGCAGGTGCTGGGCAATCTGGCCCTGTGTTTGTGGCGGCAGGGGCGCAGCGCGGAGGCGGAGCCGCTGGCGCGCCGTGAGCTGTCGCTGGCGCCCGCCGACGCCGACGCGCATCAGCACCTGGCCTTGATCCTGGCGCAGCAAGGCGGCTGGGAAGAGGCCGAGGTGACGCTGCGCGCCGGGCTGGACGCTCAGCCGCTGCACGCCGGACTGCGCCGCAATCTGGGCTATTTGCTGCTGACCCAGGGACGTTGGGACGAGGGCTGGCCGCTGCACGAGGCGCGGCTGGAGACGATGCCGCTGCCCACGCCGCCATCGCCGTGCTGGCTCGGGGAGGAACTGGCCGGCCGCAGCCTGCTGCTGTGCTTGGAGCAAGGCTATGGCGACGCGCTGCAAATGGCGCGCTATTTACCGGAACTGCTGCGACGCGGCCCCGGACGCATGATCGTCGCCTGCCGGCCTGTGCTGCTGCCCTTGCTGCGAGCGCAGGGTGGGCCGGTGGAGTGGCTGCCGTTGGCGGATCTGGCGGGACCGTGGCCGGAACACGACTGCCATGTGTTTTCGATGAGCTTGCCCGGCCTGTTGCAGCCGGAGCCCGCGCCGGAGCCGGCCTATCTGCGCGCCGAAGCCGCCAGCCGCGCCGTCTGGCGCGCGCGCTTGCCAAGCAGCGGCCGCAAACTGGGACTGGTGTGGCGTGGCCGGCCGGAGCATGAGTTTGATCATTGCCGCTCCTTGCCGGATCTGGAGACGCTGCTTCCCTTGCTGGCCTTGCCCGGTGTTCAGTGGCTGGCCTTGCAGCCGGAGTTGAACGAGGCTGAGCGCGGCTGGCTGCGCGCGCGCGGCGTGCCGGCCCTGGGTGATGAGCTGGCGGATTTCTCCGCCAGTGCCGCCTTGCTGGCGGAACTGGACGGACTGGTGACGGTGGACACCGCCTTCGGCCACTTGGCCGGCGCGCTGGGCTTGCCCTGCGCCTTGCTGCTGTCGGCGCGGCACACCGACTGGCGCTGGGGGTTGGGGAGCGAAACCACGCCCTGGTATCCGCGGCATCGCCTGTTCCGCCAACGCGAGCCGGGGGATTGGATGGAAACGCTGGCTCGCCTGGCGAACTCGCTGCCGGGCTGCCTGGACCTCAGCGGCTGAGCGCGACAGGGGGATCGATCACAGCCACTTGCCCGGATTCATCAAGCGCTCCGGGTCCAGCGCGGCCTTGAGCGTGCGCATCAGTTCCAGCGCCAGCGGGTCCTTGTAGCGCTCTAGCCATTGCGGCTTGAGCTGGCCTATGCCGTGTTCGGCCGCCAGCGTGCCGCCCAGGCGGTAGACGTGGTCGTAGACGATGGCGTTGACCGCGGCTTCGTCTTCGAACAGATCGACGTTGCCGGGCCGGGTATAGCTGATGTTGTAATGCAGATTGCCGTCGCCGGCGTGGCCGAAGGCGATGATGCGCACGCCGGGATAAGCCCGACGCAGCGCGGCGCCGCAGTCGCGCACCAATTGCGGCAGCGCCGAGGTCGGCACCGCGATGTCGTGCTTGATGCTGGGTCCGTCCAGTTTCTGGATTTCCGAAATCTCCTCGCGCAGCAGCCACAGCTTGCGTCGCTCGGTCTCGCTTTGCGCCACCACGCCGTCGCGCGGGTTCTGCCCGGCCAGCCAGTCCAGCAGCGCCTCGTTCAACGCGGCGGCGTCGCCGCCGTCGGACAGCTCGATCAACAACAGCCATGGCGCGGTGAACGGTAATTGGCCGGGACGATGGCGCGCGATCGCCTGCTGGCAATCGGCCTCGATCACCTCGAAGGCGGTGAGACGGTCGTCGAAGCGCTGGCGCAGGCCGTTGAGCCAGGCGATGGCGGTGTCGATGTCGTCCACGCCGATCAGCGCGGTGGCGCGGGCGCTGGGCAGCGGATACAGTTTCAGCGTGGCGGCGGTGATCAGGCCCAGCTGGCCTTCGGCGCCGATGAACCATTGCTTGAGATCCAGGCCGGTGGTGTCCTTGCGCAGGCCGGCCAGCGCGTCCAGCACCCGGCCGTCCGGCAGCACCACTTCCAGGCCCAGCGTCAGTTCGCGCATGGTGCCGTAGCGCAGCACCGCGACGCCGCCGGCATTGGTGGACAGATTGCCGCCGATCTGACAGCTGCCTTCCGAGGCCAGCGACAGCGGAAACAGCCGTCCGGCCTGTTCCGCCGCCAGCTGCACCTCGCGCAGCGTGACGCCGGCTTCCACGGTGATGGCGTTGTTGTCCGCGTCCAGTTTGCGCACCGCGCGCAGCCGTCGCATCGCCACCACCAGTTGGCGGCCACTGGCGTCCGGCGTGGCCGCGCCGCAAGTGGAGGTGTTGCCGCCTTGCGGCACGATAGCCACTTGGTGGCGGCGGCAGAGCTTGACCAACTCGGCCACCTCGGTGGCGCTGCCGGGCAGCGCCACCGCCAGCGGGCGGCCTTGATAGCGGCGGCGCCAGTCCAGCGTGTAGGGCGCGGTGTCGGCGGCCTCGGTCAGCAGGTGGGCTGGGCCGATCAGGGAGGCCGCGGCTTGGAGAAAGTCGTCCATGTCAGAAAGGGCCTCCGGCCGCGCGCAGCAGATCGGGCAGACCGTCGTGATCGCTCAGCGGCCGTTCCGGCGCGTTGCTCCAGTGCAGATCGCCGATGGCGGCGTTGCGCGCAGGATGCAGCGGATAGTGCACCTGGTTGTCGTCGCGGTTGACGTCGCCGACGCAGAGCAGGCGCACTGGGCTATCGCTATTGTTGATGAAGGTGTGGGCCAGGCCGCTGCCGGCCTTGAAGCCGACCGAATCGCCGGGCCGCAACCGGTGCAGCGCGCCGTCCAGCCAGACGTCGGGCTCGCCCTCCAGCACGTGGACGAATTCGTCCTCGGTTTTTTCCGCGTGCGGCCAGCTGGTGCGTTGGCCCGGCTCCAGCAGTTCATGATGGATGCCGAGGCGGGCGAAGCCGTAATGCTTGCCCAGCGCCGCGCCGCGCGCCAGCGGTTCCTGGCTGCCGGGATAGCTTTGCGAACCGGGCTCGATCAGCTCGCTCCAGTGTTTGATGCAATCAGGACGGGAGGACATGGGCGGGGCTCCGTGGGGGCTTAGTCGGGAATGTCCGGCGCCATCAGCACATCGGGGTGCTGCCAGCCGGGCTGCTGGGCGATGCGCTCCAGCCAGGCCTGGACCTGAGGCCAGTCGGCGATGGCCAGGCCAGCGTCGGCCAGCCACCACAGATAGGCGCTGGCGGAGAGGTCGGCAATGCTCAGGCGCTGGCCGGCCAGGTAAGGCTGTTCGGCCAGCGCGGCGTTCAGGGTGTCCAGATCGGCGCGCGCGCGTTGTTCCAGCCAGGCTTCCACCTCCGGCTGCGGTAGCTGGTTCAGCCGCGACCAACGCAGATTGGGCACCGACAAGCCGACACGGTTGGCTTCCCAGCTCAGCCATTCGCGCACGGTCTCGCGGCTGCCGTGCTCGCCGCTGAGCTGGCCGAAATTATTGGCCAACCATTGCAGGATGGCGTTGGATTGGCACAGCGCGGTGCCGTCGGCCACCAGCACCGGCACTTCGCCGAAGCGGCTGGCAGCTCGGAAATCCTCCGGGCGCTGCTCGCGCGGCACGGCCAGGTCCACGTGGACGTAATCATGGGAAACATCGGCCAGCATCAGCGCCAGGCGCACTTTATAGCTGTGGCCGGACAAGCGGTTGCCGTAAAGAGTCAGTGTGGTCATGAGGGTCAGGGTCGGTGAGAAGTTTCGCTAGCCGATGATACCGCCGTTGCGCCGCGGCGCGAACCCAGCCAAGCCAGCGCAAAGGCCAGCGGCACCGAGAACAGGGCCGGGTTGGCGTAGGGAAACAGCGGTTTGGCGTGGCCCAGCACGCCCACCCATACCGCTGGGCCGGCCACGATCAGCGCCGCCGCCGCGGCCAGGCCGCCCAGGCTGCCCCACAGCGCGCCGCGCGCGCTGAGGCCGGGCCAGTGCAGGGCGAGCAGCAGCACCGGGAAATTGGCCGAGGCGGCGATGGCGAAGGCCAGGCCCATCAGGAAGGCGATGTTCTGCTGTTGGAACAGCGTGGACAGCAGCAGCGCCAGCAGGCCCAGGCCGACGGTGGCCAGCCGCGACACCCGTAGCTCGGCGTTGGCGTCGGCGCGGCCGCGCCGCCACCAGGCGGCGTAGAGATCGTGGCTGATGGCGCTGGCGCCGGCCATGGCCAGGCCGGATACCACCGCCAGGATGGTGGCGAAGGCCACCGCCGCCACCAGGCCCTGCCAGGCCGGGCCGCCCAATAAGGTGGCCAGGTGGATGGCTGCCATATTGCCGCCGCCCAGCAGCTTGCCGGCGGCGTCGTGGAAGCTGGGTTCCGGCCCCACCAGCGCCAACGCGCCGTAGCCGATGATGATGTTGACGGCGAAGAACAGCGCGATCAGGCCGGTGGCGAAGCAGGCGGACTGGCGCGCGGCGCGGCGGTCCGGCACGGTGAAGAAGCGCATCAGCACATGGGGCAGGCCCAGCAGGCCCAGGCAAAGGCCCAGGCCCAGCGACAGCACTTCCAGCGGATCGCTCAGAGCCGGGCTGGGCAGGAAGGCTTGCGGTCCGCGCAGCGCCTCGGCGGCGGCGAACAGCCGCGCCGGATCGCCGCCGAAGCGCGCCAGCACGCCGCCGGCCAGCAATAGCGCGCAGCCGAACATCAGCACCGCCTTGACCATCTGCACCCAGGTGGTGGCCAACATGCCGCCCAAGGCCACGTAGAGCACCATCAGCGCGCCGACCAGGCTCACCGCGGCCAGATAGGGCAGGCCAAACAGCAACTCGATCAATTTGCCCGCGCCCACCATCTGCACGATCAGATAGAACAGCGTCACCGTCAGCGAGTTGACACTGGCGGCCAGCCGCACGCCGTCATGGTTGAAGCGGCGGCTGAGCACCGCGGCGGCGGTATAGCAGCCGCTGCCACGCAGTTTCTCCGCCAGCAACAACAGCAAGAGCGGCCAGCCGGCCAGGGTGCCGACGGCATAGGCCAGCGAATCGTAGCCCTGGGACAGATACATGCCGGCCGCGCCGAGGAAGGCCGCCGCCGACAGGTAGTCGCCGGCCAGCGCCAGGCCGTTCTGCCAGCCGCGGATACGGCCGCCGGCGGTGTAGAAATCGCCGGCCGAGGTGGTGCGCCGCGCGGCGGCGGCGGTGATGGCCAGCGTCAGCAGCGCGAATAATAGGAAAAAGGCGGAAGCGTGGCTCATGAACGCTCCGCATCGTCGGCGCGGCCGGCGGCCAGCGCATAGCCGGCGGCCAGCAGGAAGAACAGCAGGAACATGGCCAGCGCCAGCAGGACGGATGCTGGCCAGCCGCCCAGCTTGGCTTCCAGCCAGGCCGGACGCAGCGCCAGCAGCAGATAGTAGCCAAGGCAGCCGGCGGCGGCGGTCCAAGCCAGCCGGCGGGAGAGGGTGCTTGTTCGCGTCATGGCGGCGAATTCTGGGGAAAAGCGCTAGTGTAGCGCATCCAGCGCCGCCGCCGCCGGAGGCTTGCCGCGGCGGGGGGCGCTGTTTATGATGGTCATGTGCTGCACATGACCATCTATCAGGGAGGTTTACGGCAATGACGACGGAACGGATTCCGGTGCTGGTCACCGCGGAGGACAAGAAGCGCTACAAGGCACTGGCCGAGGCCGCTGGCCTGCCGGTGGGGGAGTTCATGCGCCGTGCCGCCGACGCTTTCCGGCCCGGGGACGACGATGCGCTGCTGGCCGCGATGATTGCGCAGATGGAGAAAACCACCGCGCAAGCCAGCGCCGCCATCGACGAGACCTTGAGCTATGTCGAGGCCTCCAACCGCCGCATCGCCGTCATGGAAGCGCGCGCCAGTGGCAAGCGGGTGGCGTGATGGGGGTGGCTGACAAGATGTGGGACGCGCTGACCACCGTGATCAAGATGAATGATAAGGTGGAGCGCATGGCCGGAGCGATGAAAAGCCAGCAGGCCAAGATCGAAAGCCTGACCGAGCGCGTGATTCGTCTGGAAACCCTATTGGAAATCGCGCTGGCGCAGCAGGGCGCCAAGCCCGCGCGGCTCAAGCGCATAGGCCGGCAGCCCGAAGCCGATGCCGGCGGCGACTGAGTTTCTTCAGCCCAGCAACAGCGCGATGTAAAGCCGGAAGCGGTCCTCGTGGCGTTGCAGATCCAGGCCGGTGATTTCGGCGATGCGGGCCAGCCGGTAGTCGAGCGTGTTGCGGTGGATGTGCAGCGCCCGCGCGGTGGCGCCGGGATGGGACTGGTGGGCGAACCAGGCTTCGGCGGTGCGGCGCAGCCCGCTTTTGCCGGCATGCTCCAGCCGTCGCAGCGGCAGACGCAGTTGCTGCGCCTGCCAGCCGTGATTGAGATCGGACAATAGCACCGGTAGCGTCAGTTCGTAATAGCTGTGCGCCCGCCGTTCCGGCTGCCGCTGCCGGCCGATGCGCGCGGCGGCGCGCGCGCTGCGGCAGGATTGGGCGGCGCCATCGCGGCCGGGCAGCGCAATGCCCATGCCCAAGTGGTAGTCCGGCGTGTCCGCCTGTTCCAGCCAGGCGTTGAGCGCGTGCAGCCGACGGCGCAGCTGCGTTCCGCCTTCGGCCTCGCCGTCTTCTGAGCAAGCCTCCACCAAGACCAACTCGTACGGAGCCGCGACCGCGCTCAGCAGCCGCGGCCAGCGCGTCGCCAGCGCCGCCTGCAACTGCTGCAGCGCCGCCTGGGCCTGGTCCGCGGCCAAGTCCGTCGCATCCAGCTGCAGGCTCAGCGCCACGTGGTTCTGATCCAGCCGCAGCCCCAGCCGCTGCGCCCAAGCATCCAGCGCCGCGTCGGATTCCTCGCGTATCCACTCCAACACGAAAGCCTCGCGCTGGCGCGCGTCGTGTTGCAGCGCCCGCTGCAACTGCGCTTGTTCCAGAATCATCTCGGCGGTCAGCCGCACCAGTTCGCCGAACTGGCGCACCTGCTCCGGCTGGCCGGTCAAGCCGACCACGCCGGCGATGCGGCCGTCCACCTGCAAGGGCAGATTGATGCCGGGGCGCGAGCCATGCAGCTTGCCGGCGGTGGCCTCGTCTATCTCCACCGTGCGCCGCTGTGCCAGCGCCAGCAGCGCGCCGTCGTGCAACTGGCCCAGCCGGCCAGCGTCGCCGCTGCCCAGAATCGCGCCTTGGGCGTCCATCACGTTCACATTGAAGGGGATGATGCGCATGGTGCGGCTAACGATGTCCTGCGCGAGTTCGGCGGTCAGAATGGGCATGGCGCTTCCCGGTTTTGTGCGTTTGCATAATATATTCCGGCAATCCCAGTGCATAAACCAGATGTTTGCATGAAGAATTTTCCGGCGGCGCTGACCAGAATGGGCGGCACAATACAAAAACAATATTCATCAGAACCAAGGAGATGCGCCGGAGGGAAGGCCCCCGCGCGCGGAGGAGATGGATTTGAACCCTAGCGAAACCCCGAACGCGCCGCGGCAGGACATTCTGGACGGTGCTTACAAAAAAGCCGTGTGGCGGCTGATTCCCTTCATTTTTGTCTGTTATCTGTTCAACTACCTGGACCGCGTCAACGTCGGCTTCGCCAAGCTGGAGATGCTGGACGCGCTGGGCCTGAGCGAGACGGTCTACGGCCTGGGCGCCGGCATTTTCTTCATCGGCTACGTCTTGTGCGGCGTGCCCAGCAATCTGATGCTGCACAAGGTGGGCGCGCGGCGCTGGATCGCCTTGCTGATGCTGGTGTGGGGCGCGCTGTCCGCCTGCCTGATGTTCGTCTCCACGCCGCAGTCCTTCTATACGCTACGCTTTTTCACCGGCGTGGCCGAGGCCGGCTTCTTCCCCGGCATCGTGCTGTATTTCACCCGCTGGTTCCCCGCTGACAAGCGCGGCCAGGTGATGGCCTTGTTCATGTCGGCGATCCCGGTGTCCGGCGTGCTGGGCGGCCCGCTGTCCGGCTGGATGCTGCAGCATTTCGCCGCCGGCCAGGGCGGCCTGGCCGGTTGGCAGTGGTTGTTCCTGCTGCAAGGCCTGCCCACGGTATTGCTGGGTCTGGGCGTGTATTTCTATCTGAACGACGGCATCGCCCAGGCGCGCTGGCTGAGCGCGGAAGAGAAGGCGGCGATGCAGCAGGCGCTGATCGACGACGAGGCGCGGCGCGCGGCGCAGCGTCCGATGGAGCAGTCTTTCGCCAGCGTGCTGGGCAATGTCAATGTATGGATGTTGGGCGCGATCTACTTCGCCATCCAGATGGGGGTGTACGCGATCAACTTCTGGCTGCCATCCATCATCAAGGGCCTGGGCTTTCAGAACGCCGGCGCCATCGGCTGGCTCAGCGCGCTGCCATATCTGGCCGCCTGCTTCTTCATGGTCTGGGTCGGCCGTTCCGGCGACCGGCGCGGCGAGCGCCGCTGGCACGTGGTGTTGCCACTGTTGATGGGCGTGGCCGGCTTGCTGCTGGCGGCCAATAGCGGCGGCGTGGTCTGGTTGTCCATGCTGGGCCTGACCCTGGCCACCATGGGCGCGCTCGCCGGCCTGTCGATGTTCTGGCCGTTGCCCACCGCCTTCCTGGGCAGCGCCGCCGCCGCCGGCGGGCTGGCGTTGATCAACTCCCTGGGCCAGGTGGCCGGCTTCGTCAGCCCCTTTCTGGTTGGTTGGATCAAGGACTTGACCCACAGCACCGATCCGGCGCTGTACATCCTGTCCGGCGTGATGCTGGCGGGCGCGCTGCTGGTGCTGAGGATTCCGCCGCGGCTGGTCAATCGCTAATATCTTGCTCTTGTCATCTTCTGTGATTGAAAACCGCATGAAAATCGTCATAGCCCCGGACTCCTACAAGGAAAGCCTGAGCGCGCTGCACGTGGCCCAGGCGATCGAGGACGGTTTCCGCGAAATATTTCCCGCTGCCCGCTATTGCAAGCTGCCGATGGCGGATGGCGGCGAGGGCACGGTGCAGGCGATGCTGGACGCCTTGGGGGGGCAGTGGCGCGAAGCGCTGGTGCGAGGCCCGTTGGGCGAGGCGGTGTCCGCGCGTTACGGTTTGACCGTGGACGGCGTCGCGGTGATCGAGATGGCCGCCGCCAGTGGTCTGGCGCTGGTGCCGCCGGCGCGGCGCAATCCCTTGTTGACCGGCAGCCACGGCACCGGAGAACTGATACGCGCGGCGCTGGACGCCGGCGCGCGCCGCTTCGTGCTGGGGATAGGCGGCAGCGCCACCAATGACGGCGGCGCCGGCATGCTGCAGGCGCTGGGCGCGCGGCTGCTGGACGTGGACGGGCGGGAGCTGCCGCCGGGCGGCGCGGCACTGGCGCGGTTGGCGCGGCTGGATTTGTCCGGCCTGGAACCGCGTTTGGCCGGCTGCCGCATCGACGTGGCCTGCGACGTCGACAACCCTCTGACCGGGCCGCGCGGCGCGTCGGCTGTCTTCGGGCCGCAGAAGGGCGCGACCCCGGCGATGGTGGCCGAGCTGGACGCGGCGCTGGCGCATTTCGCCGCCCGCCTGGAACACGAGGCGGGCGTGGCGGTGACGGAGGTGGCGGGGGCCGGGGCCGCCGGCGGCATGGGCGCCGCGCTGTTGGCCTGCTTGGGCGGGCAGCTACGCTCCGGCAGCGCCATCGTCGCCGAGGCGGTGGGCCTGGACGCGGCGCTGGCCGACGCCGATCTGGCGGTGACCGGCGAAGGCCGTATCGATGGCCAGAGCGTGCAGGGCAAAACGCCGATTGGCGTCGCCCGCGTCGCCCGGCGTTATGGCGTGCCGGTGTTGGCGATAGGAGGTTGTCTGGGCGCCGGCAGCGAGCTGACCCATGCGCATGGGCTGGACGCGGTGTTCGCCGCGGTCAGCCGGCCTTGCAGCGTGGAACAGGCGCTGGCCGAGGCGAGCGACAATGTGCGCCGCGCCGCGCGCAATGCGGCGGCGGCGCTGGCGCTGGGCATGAAACTAAGCTCGCAGAACCGGTTCACGATCTAGCGAGCAAGAGCGAGACAAGGCGAAAACAGCCGAGGGAGCGGAATGTACAGGCGGTACATGAGCATTTGACGCGCAGCAGACTTTGAATCGGTTCTCAGAAACGCTCGAAGTCCGGCACATAGCGCCATTGCCCGGCGGTCAACTGGCCTATCGCCAGCCGGCCGATGCGGATGCAGCGCAGCGCCAGCGGGCTGACGCCGAGGCCGGCGCAGATATCGTCCAACCAGCGCGCGTCGCGTGCCGGCAACACCAAGCGCAGCTGGCGGTCGCTCTGGCGCGAAATCTTGAGATCGCGTGGAGGCTTGCCGCCGGGGCACAGGCCGTTCTGCCGTTGCTGTAGATCTGCGGCGGAAGGCGCGGCGTCGACATTGATCAGGAACTCCAGCTGGCAATCGGCCAGCCGCTGCGCCAGCTTGCGGTCCTGGGTCAGCGCCACCAAGCCGTGGGCATGCTCGGCCATCGCGCCGAAACCTTGCAGATGCTGGCGATGGCGCGGCAGCCAGCTCAGGCCGCTGACATCGCCGGGCATCTGGCTGTCCGGCCCCAGCAGCGTCAGCGGCTCGGCGTCGGCCGGCTTGTGCAGCAGCAAGGTGATTGCCGCGTCGCGTTGCGCGTCGGGCCGGCCCAAGAGTTCTATGCGTTGTTGCGGTTCCACCCGGCTGCCCAGCGCGGTGACGATCCGGCCGTCCACTTTCACCAGGCCCTGCTCAATGCAGGCATCGGCTTCGCGCCGCGTGCACAAGCCCAGTTCCACCATGCGTTTTGAAAGTCGGATTGCGGTGTCGCTCATTGTGTCTGGCCTTGAATGCAAGTGTTCGGGCAGGGATTATCCCCTTTGCCGGCATGGCCGACAAATCTGACGAATCGGTTATCCTTCTGGCCTGGAACTGCCGCGGAAGCGCCGCGCAGAATCTGCTCAAACGGGAGAGGCCGTGAATATACTGATCATTGGAGCGAGCCGGGGCCTTGGCAAGGCTTTTGTGGAAGGATTGGGGCAGGAGGGCGATCGCGTGATCGGCGTCTCCAGGCGCAGACCGGAAGGTTTGAAGCCGCCGGCTGGCGTGGCTTTGGACTGGATCGAAGCCGATTTGTCGAATCCGACCCAGGCGGTGCGACAGGTGATGAGCGCGTTGCCGGAACGGCTGGACGTGGTGATGTGCAATGTGGGCATCTGGGAGCGGGAGGCGTTCGAGCCGTCCTATGCGTTTTCCCATTGCTCGGACCTGGAGCTGATGGAGGTGGTGCAGGTCAATATCACGGCGACCATCCTGCTGCTCAAGCATGTGCTGCCGCGCATGTCGGGCGCGGCCAAGCCGCAGTTGTTCTTGACCGGATCGACATCGGCGCTGCCGCGCAGCGGCCGGCCCGAGGTGGCTTTCGCCGCCAGCAAGTTCGCCTTGAGCGGCATGGCCGACGCGCTGCGCGAAGAGTATCGCGCCCAGCGCCTGGCCGTGACCTGCCTGCAATTGGGCTACCTTAACACCGAGGACGATTTGTCCGTGCCGCGCGCGCAAGCGGCCGAGCGCGGCGCCGGCCAACTGATTCCCTTGCATGATGTGGTGAGCCTGACGCGCGCCTTGCTGAACTTGTCCGATGCCTCCTTCGCGCGGGAAATCATCCTGCCCGCGATCCTGGATGAGCGCTTTTGAGGCCGGGGGGCGTGGGGCTGCTCAGGATGCCGCTCCCGTGCGCAACAGCATAAACAGACGTTTACGGGTCGTTTAAATGGCCGAATCGCATTAAAGTGTCGCCATCATGAGCCTGCTTCCCCAAGCGCTGGACGCGCTGAACTGTCCGCTGACCGGCATCAATCTGATCGAGGCCTCGGCCGGCACCGGCAAGACCTGGACCATCGCGGCCCTGTTCGCCCGGCTATTGCTGGAGGAGCGCGACGGCCAGCCGCCGCCCGGCATCGATCAACTGCTGGTGGTCACCTACACCAAGGCCGCCACCGCCGAGCTGCGTGAACGGCTGCGCCGGCGCTTGAGCGAGCTGGCGCAGACCTTGGCCGGCGACGGCGATGCCGGCGGCGATCCCTTCCTGCCGGCGCTGGCGGTGCGTTTTCCACCTGGTCCGGTACGGACCCTGGCGCTGCAGCGGCTCAACGCGGCGATCACCGGCTTCGACGCCGCCGCCATTTACACCATTCACGGCTTCTGCCAGCGGGTGCTGACCGACGCCGCCTTCGAAAGCAGCCAGACCTTCGAAGCCGAACTGGTCAGCGATGACGAGGACAGACTGGTCGAAATCGTCGACGACTTCTGGCGACGGCGAGTGGTGGACGACCCTTTGCTGGCCCAGGTGCTGGTGGATAACGGTGAAACGCCGGACGCCTGGCTGGCCGAGGTGCGCCCCTATTTATCCAAGCCTTATCTGCGCATGCGCGCGCCGCATGTCGCCGGCCTCGAACGCGCCTTGCTCGCGGTGGAGCAGGGCTGGCGGGCGCTGGCGGCGCGGCCGGAACTGGCGGCGGAGGCCGCCGATGTGTTGCGCGCGGTCGAAGGCTTCAATGCGCGCAGCTACAGTCCGGCCATCATTGGCCGCGCCATCGAGGCGCTGGACGCCCTGCTGCGCACGCCGGACACGGTGCCGGTGCTGGACAAGGACGGCCGCCGCCAACTGGATAAATGGCTGCCGTCCAACCTGGCCAAGGGCATGAAGAAAGGCCATGCCGCTCCGGAGCATCCCTTGTTCGCCTTGGTGGAGGCCTGGCTGGGCGCCTGGGACGCTTATCTGGCAGAAGTGGCCCTGTCGGTGGCGCAACTGAAGCTGGAGTTGATCGATTGGGTTAATCAGCAGCTGAGCGCGCGCCGCGCCGGCGAGCGCAGCCGTGGTTTCGACGATCTGTTGACCGATCTGGGCGCGGCGCTGATTGATCCGATCAGCGGCCCCTTGCTGGCGGCCCATGTGGCACGCAGTTTCCAAGTGGCGCTAATCGATGAATTCCAGGACACCGATCCCATCCAATACTCGATTTTCCGCCATTGCTTCGTCGCGCAGCAGCGGCCGGTCTTCCTGGTTGGCGATCCCAAGCAGGCGATCTACAGCTTCCGCGGCGCCGACATCTTCGCCTATCTGGCGGCGCGCGACGACGCGCAACACCATTACACGCTGGACACCAACCGCCGTTCCGAGGCGCCGCTGGTGCGCGCCGTCAACGCGCTGTTCGCGCGTGAGCTGCCGTTCCTGATCGACGGCATCGCCTACCAGCCGGTGGCTGCGGCGCCGGCTTCCGGCGGCCGGCTGGAAGTCGACGATGGCCGGTCGCCGTTCTGCTTCCAATGGCTGCAGCCGGAGGCGGCGGACAAGGCCGCCAGCGGCGAAGCCGCCACCGCGCTGGCCGCGGACGCTTGCGCCGACGAGATCGCGCGCTTGCTGGCGCTGGCCGCCGCCGGCCGCGCCGCCATCGTCGGTGGCGAGACGCGGCGGCCGCTGGCCGGCGGCGACATCGCGGTGCTGGTGTCCACCCATCGCCAGGGGGATAGGGTGAGGCAGGCGTTGGCCGAGCGCGGCGTGGCCAGCGTGGCGCTGACCCAGGAGAGCGTGTTCGCCAGCCGGGAGGCCGGCGAGTTGCTGGCCTTGCTGCGCGCCTGGGCGGAACCGGCCAGCGAGGCGCGCTTGCGCGCGGCGCTGGTGACCGAACTCGCTGGCGTCGATGCCGGCGAACTGCTGTCCAGGGTCGAGGACGAGACACGCTGGGAAGCGCAGCTGCAGGCCAATGCCGCCGATCATCTGCTGTGGCGCGAACGCGGTTTCATGGCGGCGTGGCGGCATTTCTTCGCGCGTGAGCGAGTGGCCGAGCGCCTGCTGCCGCTGCCGGACGGCGAGCGGCGGCTGACCAATCTATCGCATCTGGCGGAACTGCTGCAGCAGGAAAGCGACAGCCGGCAAGGCATGGCGCCGTTGTTGGCCTGGCTGGAAGCGCGGGTGGCGCAGCCGCCGGGCGGCGAAGAAGCGGTGCTGCGGCTGGAGAGCGACGCGGCCCTGGTCAAGATCGTCACCATCCATACCGCCAAGGGCCTGCAATACCCGGTGGCCTTCTGCCCCTTTCTATGGGGCGGCGCGCTGGAGCGGCGCGACACCGCCTTCTGGCGTTACCACGCCGAGGAGCAATCCTGGCTGGCGCCGGACGTCGCCGCCGACGCCGACGTCAGGCTGGCGGCGCGCAGCGAGCTGCTGGCGGAAAAACTGCGCCTGCTCTATGTGGCGCTAACTAGGGCGCAATACCGCCAATACCTGTGCTGGGGCTGGGTGCGCGGCATGGAAACCGCGGCGCTGTCCTGGCTGCTGCACGGCCGCGACGCGCGTGGTTTGCCGCAGCTGGAACAGCTGGAACTGGACGCCGGGGTGGTCAGGCGTCAGCTGGATGGCTTCGTCGCCGCGGCCAATGCCGAGGCCGGCGCCGCCTGCGCGGTGCTGGAAGGGGCTGTGGAGCGGTCGTCGCTGGCCGCGCCGCGCGCCGGCGGACAGGACTACCGGGCGCAGGTTTTCGCGCGGCGGCTGGCCGCGCCGTGGCGAGTGGCCAGCTTCACCTCGCTGACCCATGCGCAGGCGGCTGGCAAATGGCAGGAAAGTCCGGACCACGACGCGCGCCAGCCTTCGGCGCCGGCGCCGCAAGAGCCGCCGGCGCTGGATCGCTTCGGTTTTCCACGCGGCGCCAAGGCGGGTACCTGCCTGCACGAGATTTTCGAAACCATCAGCTTTGGCGTCGACGCGGCCGGGCTGCGCCAAGCGGTGGAACTGGCGCTGGCCAAGCACGGCTTCGCGCCGGAATGGGCCGAGGCCGGTTATGAGATGGTGGCGGCGACGCTGAATGCAGAACTGGACCCGGGCGTGACGCTGGCGGCGGTGCCGGACGGCAAGCGGCTGGTGGAAATGGAGTTCATGCTGCCGGCGCCCAAGCTGGAAGTGGCTCGGCTGTCCGCCATCCTGTCCGCGCCGGAGCACGGCCTGGCCGCGCCCTTGCGCGCGGCGGCGGCGCAGTTGGACTTCGCCACCGTGCGCGGCTTCCTCAAGGGCTTCATGGACTTGGTGTTCGAGGCGGACGGGTTTATCTACCTGGTGGACTACAAATCCAACCATCTGGGCGGCCAGCACGAGGATTACCGGGCGGAGCGCTTGGCGGAGTCGATAGCGCAGGAGCATTATTATCTGCAGTACCTGATCTACAGTGTGGCGCTACGCCGCTATTTCAGCGCGCGCGGCATCGATTTCGCCGCCCGCTTCGGTGGCGTGCGCTATCTCTATCTGCGCGGCATCGGCGCCGATGGCTGCGGCATCTGGCACGACCAGCCGGCGCCGGCGCTGCTGGACGCGCTGGACCATTGGTTTGCCGGCGGGCATGCGTAGGAATGCGGAGTGCGCGAGCCAGGGGTATCCGACTAAGCTGAATTATCTGAAGTGGAACGCATCCGGTAAGAATGTGTTTACGATCTTGCGAGCTAAGGCGAGACAAGGCGAAAACGAGCGAAAAAGCGGAATACACAGGTGGTGCATGAGCATTTTGAGCTCGGTTTCAACGCCCATTTCTATCTATCCCGCCGACGCGCAGCAGATCGTAAACAGGTTCAAGGGGAGAGTAGCGCCGGGGCGAGCCGACAATAACAAGGACGCATCATGTTCGAATCCGCCGAAATCGGCCACAGCATAGACAAAAAGACTTTCCGCGAAGCCATGCCAAAATTGCGCGAGGCCTTGCTGGATCTGCAATACGACCTGAAGGAAAAAGCCGACTTTCCAGTGCTGATCCTGATCCACGGTTTCGACGGCGCCGGCCGCGGCGAAACCATGAATCTGATCAATGAATGGCTGGACCCGCGGCTGATAGACACCGTCGCCTTCGCCGAGGCCAACGACGATGCCCGCTCCCGGCCCTGGATGTGGCGCTACTGGATGCAACTGCCGACCAAGGGCCGCATCGGCATGTTCTTCGGCTCTTATTATTCCGATGCCTTGTTCGATCGGGTGTTCGCCCGCAGCGACCGCGACGCGCTGGACCGGCAGATTTTCGACATTCTGCGTTTTGAGCGCATGCTGACCATGGACGGCGCGCTGGTGTTGAAATTCTGGTTCCACCTGACCCGTGAACAGCAGCACAAGCGGCTCAAGCAGATGGAAAAAGACCCGGCCAGCAGTTGGCGCGTGACCAAGACCGACTGGGAACACTACGAGCGCTATGACAAGATCCGCAAATCCGCCGAGCACATCCTGCGGCTGACCAATACCGCCGCCGCGCCTTGGGTGGTGGTGGACGGCGAGGACGCCAATTACCGCAGTCTGACCGTGGGCAACACCCTGCTCAACGCCATCCGCAACCGCCTGGCGCAAGCGCAGGGCTCGCAGGCCGAGCTGATAGACGCGCCACCGCTGCTGGCGCCGATAGACAACAAGCTGTTGCTGGACACCCTGCAGCTGGACCAGGCCATGGACAAGGCCGAATACAAGGCTGAACTGGAAAAACTGCAAGGCCGGCTGCACCGGCTGACCCGGCATCCGCGCTTCGCCCAGCACTCGCTGGTGCTGGCCTTCGAAGGCAACGACGCTGCCGGCAAGGGCGGCAGCATCCGCCGCATCACCCAGGCGCTGGATGCGCGTCGTTACCGGGTGGTGCCCATCGCCGCGCCGACGCAGGAAGAAAAGGCCAAGCCCTGGTTGTGGCGTTTCTGGCGCCATGTGCCGGGCAAGGGCGGCATCACCATCTTCGACCGCACCTGGTATGGCCGGGTGCTGGTGGAGCGGGTGGAGGGCTTCGCCAAAGAGGCGGACTGGATGCGCGCTTATTACGAGATCAACGACTTCGAGCATCAGCTCAGCGAAAACGGCGCCGTCATCGTCAAGTTCTGGCTGGCCATCAGCAAGGACGAGCAGATGGCGCGTTTCAAGGGCCGCGAGGAAACCGGCTTCAAGCGTTTCAAGATCACCGAGGAGGACTGGCGCAACC